>JAGQPX010000193.1:0-2653 GCA_020426505.1 Planctomycetaceae bacterium
AGGGTTGAAGGTGTGTTTCCAGCACCTTACTCCGCCGCCCGACGCCAGGCAAGATGCGGGATGCCAGATTTTTTCAAGGGGTTCTTGGACACTAACCCCACCATCACAAGGTGATTCTTGGGTTGCTTGCCATGCTCCGGCTAAGAATATGAAGTGTGAAAGGCCGATGTCGCTCGCCATGCTTGCGCGATGCGAGCATCGCCAGAAACGTCGACGTGCTTTGGGGGGAGCGACTTGGCAGGGATGCCGCTTCAGTGCACGTTCGCTGTCGCAATGGGCTGAGAGTCTCGCTAGATCGGCGCGAAGTGGAGAATGAGGGCTCCGTCTTCGTACACATCGGCGATCAGGCCGAAGTCCTGTTTTTCGAGTGCTGCAATCAGCAGTTGGAATTCGTCTTCGCTGATCGGCTCCCAGCGAGGATTTCGTTCCGTGCCGAAGTTGAACCAGGTCTCATCGGAAAACAGGACGAACAACGGCTCCGCACGTTCTTTGCTTTCTGAAACCGTGGGAGTCACACTCAAGACGATGCCGAATTCCTTAAACTCGACCGAACTTTGATTCCCGGCAACACCGGAGCCAAGCAGGTCCCAGATATCATCCTCAACGCCGCCCGAACTCGTGTTTCCCACTAGGTCGGTGCCAGTCAGATCCCAGAGATCGAATTCCCCTGCGCGGGTCTCGGATACGAAGGATGCGGCAACAATCAGTGTGGTCAATGCCCGGAAAGGGCGGCAGGTGAAACGATTCATGGCAATTCCTCCTCGAGTGGTCAGATAATCGGACCAGCATCGCCGATTCAAACGATAGATCGCCGCGACTGTTAAATATCGGCGGAGGAATGGCCCATTCCCTGGTCGGCATCGCCGGAACCACGTAACGGGAATGTCATCACCACCATTCACACGGATGGTCGCGGACTCCTTGTGAGAAACGCATTCGCCTCGTCGATCTTCTTCCCAAAGTTGGAAAAACCTTTGGAGAAATCGGTCACCCTGATTGTGGAAGCCGGGTGATCGTACGCTATCGTGAGGCGCCTGGGATGGTGAGACAAAGGAGCCCTTCAAGAGGTCGACCCGCGTTGACAGAGCGGCGCTGATAGAGTTGTTGGACCATTCGCCTGGATGAGCGATTAGAAGGTGCGGCAGTATTTCGCTATCCGGCAACCGGTCGATTCACACCTCTCAACCAATGATGTGCCATGAGTGCGGCACCATGCGGCGTGGGGTGGACCCCGTCTGCGGCCCAGTGTTCGGCGGGAGCGTATGTGGTTGCCTGCTCGAAGATCGCGTGGAAGGGAACAAACACCGCCTCGAACTCATCCGCGAGTTGCTTGACGATTGCCTGCATCTGCTCAAACTCGGGAAACCATTCCTCGCTGACCGCTCCACAGTTGAGAAGAAACGGTTCGCACAACACGAGCTTGACGCTTGGGAGTGCCTCTTTGGTATGAGTCAGCAGTTCGCGATAACCGGTCTCGTACGATTCGACCGTGCCGTCGTAGTTGCCGTTGCGTTTGTGCCAGAGGTCATTGACACCGATGAGAATACTGAGCACGTTCGGTTTGAGGTCGATGCAGTCTGTCTGCCATCTCTCAGAAAGTTGAGGCACCTTGTTTCCGCTGATGCCTCGGTTGAAGAGTTTGAGGTCGTCCCCTGCGCGATCGGTCAACAGACAGGATGCCGCCATCCATGCGTAGCCACCGCCGAGGGCTGTGTGCTGATTCGCCTCGCCGGCTTGCTCACGAATTCGACCGGCATCCGTGATGGAGTCGCCCTGAAAGAGCACCACATCTCCCGGATTGATCAAACTCGTCATCGCTGAAGTCTCCGCTGCACTCAACTCGGCCGTCTGACCACATGCGGCCACTCCACCAATCCCCACGGCTGCTGTGTGAAGAAATGCACGGCGATTTGTCGATTCAGCACACATGATTAATCTCCGGTCAATGACAGTCGTTCTTCCGACGCATCACGTTACCAAGCGGACGACAGTGTTCCAACTCACCCGGTTGAGGGACACTTGATGTCGCCGGATAAGATTGCGACGATGACCACTCCGACATTCATGATCTCGCGAAAGGCCGCTCGATGTCCGATTCGACTCAAGACGAACCGATTCTGTACGAGGCGCATCCAGCGATGTTCCGTAACAACCCGGTCTGGTTCGTCGTATGTATGCTACTCAGCCTTGTCGGGGTGGGCCTGATCCTCTTGTTGATCTGGTACTTGCAGACACGTGCTACAACACTGATCGTCACCAACGAACAAACGACATTGCGAAAAGGCCTGCTCTCCAAAGAGACGAATGACGTGTTCCATGAGAACGTGAGGAACATCCAGGTGAAGCAGTCATTCTTTCAACGGATGATGGGCGTCGGATACATCGGCATTTCGAGTTCAGGGCAAGCCGGCCTGGAAATCGAAGTCAACGGCATCCCCGATCCGGATCGCGTCAAGGAGATCATCGACGACCACCGGCATCCCGGATGATTGCCCATTTAACCCCATTTTCACCCGATGTTTCCCCTTGTATCAGTTTTCCGAAGTCGCCATAATCCGCGATCTACTGCGTGAGATGCTCACCTTTTGGACATCCCCTCGCCAGAATCCCCTGTAGCTCAATCGGTAGAGCGAGCGGCTGTTAACCGCTAGGT
>JAGQPX010000193.1:2658-3896 GCA_020426505.1 Planctomycetaceae bacterium
GGTTCGAGTCCTACCGGGGGAGCTGTACCAAGGTCTGGTCTCAACACGAACCATGAACCCTCGGCTGCAACTCGTTTTGCAGTCGAGGGTTTTTCTTTTTGATTCGAGGTGCAACTGATAAGAAGGCCATTTCGCGCGCCGCTGATTTCAATCGCCACGTGCCGAATCGCGTTGCGTTGATTGTCCCCAACATCCTTTCGCGATGGCAGTTGCGCTGGTTGGACTTGGTTCGAGTCCTGAAGCAACCCCTTTTTCGCCGTCGATAGAACCGCCCTGATGTGATCTCGGAACTCGATGTCATGTCAGGGGTTGCTTTCTCATGACGACCGTCATGTGCTCAAAGATCCCAAGAATTCGTGTCACGAATGATCAAGCTCGGTTAAGTAACATCGGAGAGGATTTAAGAGAGAGCAACGTGGACGAACGAACCCGACAGGCAACGCGATTGTGGACACTGGCCCAACCGGTGGTGTCCGCGTTCGTGATGTCGGTCGTGCGGGACTTCAAGGATCGGGACGATGTGCTGCAGGAAATTGCCGTGGCGGCCATCGAATCATTCGATGCGTACGACCCCGACCGGCCATTTGTTCCGTGGGTGATGGGGGTTGCGCGCAATCAGATAGGTCTTTACCTGCGACAGCGCCGGCGTGATCGGCTCGTGTTCGACGAAGAAACGGTGAGTTGTCTGGCGACCGCATTCTCCGAAGTCTCGTCGCAGGAATGTCACAAGCTGGATGCGCTTTCGGAATGCCTGAAGCTGCTGGAAGGCCGTGCCCGTGAGCTGTGCCAACTTCGCTATCACGATGATCTCAAGCCAGCCGGGATCGCGGAGAAGCTGGGGATGGCTCCGAATGCGGTGGCGAAGGCGCTGCAGCGCATTCGTGATCAGTTGCGAGATTGCATCAACCGGAAAACGGCGGAGGGAGTTGCCTGATGTCTGCTCCCGCAACAGATCTGATCCACGCTTATCTGGACGAGACGCTCACTGCCGAACAGCACGTTGAACTCGCGAATTGGATCAAAGCATCCCCCGAACACGCCCGACAGTTTTCAGAAACCGTTCTGCTGCATGATCGACTGCGGGCTGAAATGCTCGCGGGCGATATGTTGGAGAATCAACACGCGGTCTTCGCGAACAGGCGCTCATCGGAGCGGATGTGGGTCAGGCGGGTCGTTGCACTCTCCAGCGCCCTGTGCCTCACTCTGGTCCTGGGATTGATCTTCTGGCAATCCGTCAG
>JAGQPX010000194.1 GCA_020426505.1 Planctomycetaceae bacterium
CCGGGGCTTCCTTCCCGTTGGTCAGTTCAGCCCCGGCCACGCATCTTGTTCTTGTCAGTGTGGTGATGAGGGATGGCCGGTTATTTCCTCAAGGCCTGTGATAGCCTCAGCAGATCATGCCTTTGCGGACGGTGCGGCCGTGGCCGATGGGGGTTTCGCCAATCCAGCGTTCGTCGGCCGGTTCGTCCGCTCGCTGATAGCGGGTGTCTGTGGAGAGGCGGATACGGTTGCTGTGATTGTCGAGGCTGCCGTGGATTGTGCAGAGGTCGAAGACCACGACGTCTCCCGGTCGATACGTTTCGGCGGTCAGCCAGGGGAGTCCGAGCCGGGATTGCAGTTGAGCCGGGTGTTGGCTCAGCTTGCCGTCGCCCAGCGGACCGATCCATTCGTGCACATCCTGTGGGGGGCGATTCGGCTGATTGGTGCAGTAGGTGTCGACATCTCCTTCGAAGTATTTTCTCAGGCGATCAAGGCGATGCGATCCGGGCATGATCGTCAGGCCGCCGATGTCGGGTGTGATCTCCATCAGCGGCGTCCAGCTGGTGAACAGCCGACGGGTGCCCCGGTTCATGTAGACGGTGTCTGCATGGGGAGCTGTGCCGTGTCCCGGTCCGATGACCCGCATCCAGGTGAAATCCAATGATCGCACTGAGGCATCAAAGAGTCGTTCATAAAACTCCACCATCCGTCCGGAGCGGAGCAGTCGTTGGAGTGGTGGATTCTCGTTGATGAGATAGTGACAGGGCCGGCCCTGCCAGGGCTGCCTGGCGATTCCCTCCGCGATTGGGAAATCACGGTCGATCATTCCCAACTCGTCCAACTGACCGAGTAGCACGTCACGGGCTTCGTTCACCAGGTCCGCATCGAGCAAGCCTGGAAGGTAGAGGTATCCGTCCCCGTGCAGTCGATCACGCAGGGCGACAGCATCATCCAGTTGGTCATCGCTGGCTGTCATCCAGCCGAAGCGGTCAGGTGAAAGATTCAACTGATCGCCAAGACTCGTAAGTTGACCGGTGCCAAGCATCTTGGATTCCATCGACGAGAAACGATTCGTAAACGTTGTCGAGTATATCCGTCGTCTTGAGGACACGATACCCGTACGGTCGGCGAATCTCACTCTCACGTGGGTACGCTTGTGAGCGATACTGTCATCACGGCGGAGCGTGATGACTACTTTCAGAACTCCGGATACTCGTCCGGATACCCGATGAGCATCCATTTGTGTTCATAG
Organism: Planctomycetaceae bacterium; assembly: GCA_020426505.1. Lineage (GTDB taxonomy): Bacteria > Planctomycetota > Planctomycetia > Planctomycetales > Planctomycetaceae > JAHBXU01. Next base: position 1,232 of record JAGQPX010000194.1, read on the forward strand.
GCGCGCCAGTCGTCCCAGCCGAGGAGTTCGTAGAGGTCGCGGCGTTTCTTGTGTTGGAGTCGGGACGGCGGCGAAGCATCGTCCATGTGCTTGTTGAGGAGTTTGATCGCTGAGCCGTAGCGACTGCGTCGGCGGTCGCGGCGGATGTGGAGCAGGTAATAGTCCTCCTCCATCGTGTCGACCCAGCAGGCGAGGCGTTGGAAGTTCGCCTCGAATGTCTCATCAAGAGCGGCTTGATCTTCGATCGGGTGCTTGTCGACAACGTCCGGGAGTTCGCGATAGGCGAGTGCCCGGCCCTTGCGGTAGAAGGCATCGACCAGAATATCCCGCTGCTCTTCTGCCTTTTTATGCCTTCGGACAGCCGCCGGCTGATCCGGGTTCGCTCGCAAGGCGAGCCAGCGAATAATTTTATTGGCCTTCACCGTGTCGATCACATCGTCGGCTGCGGCGATCACGTCGGTGAGATGATCTTTCCGGTTGTCGCCGTCGACCAGATGCAATGTCGCGACCCGGACCTGCTGTTCAGCATCGGGAAACTCCTTGCGAATGTCTCTGGTGAGTTGGGCAAACAGTTGATCATCGCGGGGCAATTTGAGTTCGCTGAGTTGTTTGATCTGCGATTCGAGACGTTCCCGCTGCAAACGCTCAGCGAGCGACTCCTTCGGTTCGGGGGTCGCTTTTGGTGCCGACTTCTCCTCTGCCGGTTTGGGCGGCACGACGAAGCTGACCGGATAACCCCCCGGGCGTGAGGTCGCTCCCTCGGCACTGCTCGGGCTGTCGACGAAATGGAGCGTACCCCGCAGAATGTCGCCCGCCTCTGCGATCTTGGGCAACGCATCCGCATCAGGTCCTGTCAGGAAGAGGGTCGCTGTCTCGCCCGGGTCGAGCCACTCGGCGGAGAAATTCGTCGAGTGGTTCGCCAGCACGCCGACGTTGATCGAGTTCGACAGTGAAATATCGACAGCAAGCACGGCTGCCTTGTACTGGTTCAGCACGTCCGTATCTGCGTGTCGCAGTTCGAGACGGATCATGTAGTCCCCCTTGTCGAGAGAGATCGACTCCGGGTACATGTCACGCGTGGCGACCAGTCGTTTGTGCTTGTCAAACAGTTGCCACTCGTGCCCTTCGACCGGCGAGTCGTACAACAGACCACTTAGTTCGGGGACGTCGATGGTCACCTTACTCTTCTGGTTCAGGGAGAATTCGTACGTCAGGAGCATCCTCTGGGTTGGCCCGCCGTCCAATTGAGTATCGCGATCAGAGAGCAAGGGCGACTCGTCGACTGACGTCGGTCGCAACAGTCGCCGCAGTGTGTTGAATGACCCACTGGGACCGCACTTTTCACGGCGAATGTCTGACGACACAGTGACCTCAAGTGGCGAGCCATCGGACGGCAGTGTCAACTCGTCATCGTCCGGCATGAGTCCCCGGAACTCGACCGACATGGCCACTCGCGAGTCGCCCAAGCTCGACCAATACTGTGATAAACAGACTTCCAGCGTGTGCTCCGCGGCGACAGGCACGCTGATGACGGACTCACTCCCCTGCTCCATGATGACACGTTGGTTCACTTCGCCGTCCTCAAACGTATGACCGGGCATCGTCTGCACTGTGTGGATGCCGAGCAGGCGTGCGCTGTCGGCTTCGAGCAACTCCAATTCGATGTCGGCCCAACTCGCCCCCTCGGGGACAGAAACGAAACGGCGTTCAATCTGTCCTGGCCCAAGTCTCACGGTCTCTTCGAGTTCCCCCGACTTCACCAAGTGCGGTTTGATGACCGTCACCGGCACACGGAACAATGGCCCACGGTCTCTGCGACCGGATTGATACGCGCGCACCTCGCCCGTATGTGCCCCCGGCTTGAGCCGTCGCGGATCGACCTCCAATTCGAATCTCGCGCCTCCCGATGTGAGGAGGAGCGTTTCACTCGCATCGATCCAGTCGGCGGTCGTCTCCAGCGTGATGGGAATCTCCAGCTTGACCTGTCCGGCTTTTGGCTGATCCTCGCGAATCTGAGGAGTCACGTTGACGCGAGTTTCCAGCAGTCGAGAGGATTGTTCGCTCTCACGAAGCAGCACGCCTCGCGTCTTCGCTTGGCCGACTTCGACACGGTAGGCCAGTCTTTCCGCGACGTCGTAATCCCCCTGCTCAATCCAGTTCCATGCCTTGTCGATCTGAATCAAACCGGTGCCTTGAGCGAATACATCGACATCGGACAGTCGTTCAGCTGTGTTCTCCACCGCCCGACGGACGAACGCAGGCGTGAACATTGTTCCTTGTGCTCTCATTCCGGACAGCAGCAGGGCGATGTTGCCGCACGCGTTGGGAGACGCCATCGAAGTGCCGTTCGCCTGCAGGCTTTTTCGCAGTGAGTAGTTCGGCACGGGCGAGAAGGCTCCGCCGGGGGCAAACAAGTCCACGCCTGTCGCCCCATCGGTCGTGGGTCCGCGTGAACTCCACGTATACGGCATGCCCTTGAGCGTCTCCCGTAGTCCGTATTGGGGCGACATCATTTCCGGACTGACGTATGCACCAATGCCAAGCAATGCCTCCGTCGTGCCTCCGGGGGCGCCAACCGTCGAGAGTGCTGGGCCCGCATTCCCTGCGCTGGCGACGAAGATCACGCCATGTTCATTGACGACCTCGGAGAAAAGGTCAGCCAGTCGGCCTTCGTTGGGAAGACTCGCCGGCTCACCGTAACTCATGTTGATCAAGTCGCACTTGCGGTCGATAACGGCTCGCAGACCTCTGACGAACGCACGACCCGTCTCCATGCCGCCGAGGCGATTGTCGCCGATCTTGACGGAGATAATCTGGGCACCTGGGGCAACGCCATTGCGTTCGGGATGCTCGGGCTCGTACGCCGAAACGATACCGGCGACATGAGTGCCATGACTCCCGCAGACAGTTACAATTGAGAGACGCCCTCCCTCTTCATAAACGTTGACCGAGAAGTTGAGCTGGGACGGCTCGCTGAACGATGCGAACTGTCTTTCCTTGTGAAAGTCCGTCATCACGGCTTCCTCAGCGAGTTGACCATCCTCGTCCGTGTCGATGACGGCTCGCCAGTTCTCGCCGTCGTGGAAGACTACGCAGTCGTACAGTGGCCCCGGGTCGTCGTAATCCTTTTGTGCCTGTTCCAGCACGTCGATGCGGGCCTGCATCTCTTCACGCCCCTCCACCTGTTTGGGTGTGAGACTCGGTTGGTCGTCGTAATAGATGCCGATGAGCTTTCGCAGTTCGGCGAGGCGTCGTGTTTGCCTGCGGTCCCATTCGCGGCGACGTTCCTTCTTCAATCGTTCAACCAGATCGGACGGAAACAACTCGTACGCGCGTTTGAGCCCGAGTCGGAATTTGCCGGATGGGTTCTTCCACTCCGGGTCGATCTTGAGCGTGCGTCCGCTCAGTCCGTCGAGTTGATCGTTCTCCGCCGTGACGGCCTCACCCATGATGACATCGCCATCGCCCGTGCCATCAATCAGGTCGACGATCTTTGGTTTGCCGTCCGGCGTCGTCACCAGACCGGACGCCCCCGGATCAACTCCCGTATCGAAGATGGCGACAATGACACCCCGACCGTCAAACTCGGGGTGCTGTTCGAGGAGTCGAAGCGCACCCGTCTCCTGTTTGGGGAGGAGGCCGGTCGTGGGAAATGTACCTGCTTCCGGCTCGTCGGCCTGCGTTGCAGGAGACAGGAACATCCCGCACAGGAGAAGCCAAGCGGACAGACACCCAAGCTGAGAAAGATACTTCGACACGGTGAGCCCTTAGTTTCGAGGGGAAATCGACACTCCAGTCTATGCCCCAGCCTGTCCTCGTGCGAACGGTTTTCCCGGAGTGACAGGATGACCCTGCCTTGTGAGGCCGGATTCACCCGTCGTACGATGCCATGTAAAGAGATGGAAAGCTTACCGATCAGGGGACGTGTAATGAAAAACGTCTGTTTCCATTGGTTGCGGGATGTCTGTTGTCCGATCGCCGCCTTTGTGATGATTGGGGCGAGTTCTGTCGGACTCGTTGCCAACGACACGAATGATCTGCCTTCCTCGATCGCCCTATCCGACGGTCAATGGAAGCAATTGGACAATGCTGTCGACCGGGGTCTGGAGTTCCTGTCGAAAATGCAAATGCCGGACGGATCGTACGAGTCGCAAGACCGCGCCCAGTCGGCGGTGACGAGTTTCTGTGTGATGGCTTACCTGTCGTGTGGTCATGTGCCGGGTGAGGGACCGTATGGCGAACAACTCAATTCTGCGATCGACTTCGTCCTGACGACCCAGCAGCCCAACGGTCTGTTCTGTCCACTCACGCCGGGGACAGAGGAGTGGAAACTCGTGGGGTCCTACAACCATGCGATTACCGGTCTGATGCTGGGCGAAGTCTACGGCATGACGGATTCCAGCCGTCAAAGCGATCTGCGACGGGCAATCGAGAAGGCTCTCGAGTTCACGCATCGCGAACAGGATGAGCCGAAGCGAAACGCCGATGATCGCGGGGGCTGGCGGTACTTGCTTCCCAGTTCCGTCACCGACTCGGACCTGTCCGTCACGTCGTGGCATCTGATGTTCTATCGTTCCGCCCGAAATGCGGAGTTTGATGTGCCGAAGGAGTCCATCGACGCTGCGGTGAGCTTCATCGAACGCTGCTACGACTCGCAACGAGGCACCTTTTGTTACGGTCTGCGAGGCCGGGGACGTTCCTTCTACAGCCGAAGCATGGCCGGTGCGGGGATCGTGTCGCTCTCCCTTGCGGGCAAGCACGATTCCGAGATGGCGCAAACGACTTCCAGGTTTGTGCTCAGGCATCCCTTCACCGACTTCAATCGGGGCGGCCTCACGATGGAAGACCGCTACTATTACGGGGCCTACTACTGCTCGCAGGCGATGTTCCAACTGGGAGGGGAGCACTTTACGCGGTTCTATCCCGGCCTGCTCCAAACTTTGGTCGACAACCAGAATCGTAACGGTTCGTGGCCGCCAGAAGCGAATCAGGATGGTCCGTTGGGGCCCACGTACTCGACGTCGCTGGCGATTTTGGCCCTCACCCCGCCGTATCAGTTGTTGCCCATCTATCAGAGATAAGCCGCCTCGACCCGGCTAACGGTCTTCGCCATTAAGCGGCAATCGCATTTGCGGGTCGGGTGAGGACTTCAACTCCTTGAACAGCAGACTTGGTTGAATGTCCGCGTTGTGCTGGTACTTGTCAGACTGATACTCCGTGATGTCCCCCTCCAGCGTGTGATAGAAGATCTGTGCGATCTCCACCCCCGCGTAGATGCGGATCGGTTGGATGGCGAACATTTCGAGCGTCCAGTAGCCATCGAACCCGACATCGCCGAAGCCGGCTGTCACATGCACGAACAACCCGAGCCGCCCGATGGACGAGCGACCTTCCAGCATGGGCACTAAATTGTGAGTCACGGTCCGTTCTACGGTGCGACCGAGGTACAACTGATTCGGCGTGAGTTCGTACCCCTCTGGCGGAATCTCAACCCGCGTGGTGCGGTTGGGCCGCTTCATGTCGAGGACGATTTCCTCGTACGTCAGCAGTTCGTTGTGCAGCCGCAGATTGTAACTGTTGGGATTGAGCTGCGACTCATTAAACGGCTCGATCGAGATATCGGTGCCGAGCCGCTGACGGATCTCGTTGCCGGAGAGAATCATCGGATGTCTGCCATGTGAGAGTTGCCCATGCCCAGACCGTACCGCCTGCGGATCGCGTGTGCAACAGTCGCATCAATGAACGTCAGACTGACCGTAGATCAAGCCGTAAACCAGTAAAAAAGAGCGGCATTCATCCCAAGCCGACAGCATTGCTGACGTTCGTCCGCTTGGAGAACAGTTCGTAACCTCGCAAGCGATCGATGGCCAAAGCTCATCAGTTCGACGGCCGAGTCGTCTTGAGCTGTCCGTCCATTTGAGTACGGTCAGAACAACCGGTTCAACCCGTTGAGGGCTGCGACCCGGTAGGCTTCGGCCATGGTGGGATAGTTGAAGGTCGTGTTCACAAAGTACCGCAACGTGTTTTGCTCGCCCGGTTGTGACATGATCGCCTGGCCGATGTGGATGATCTCGGAGGCGTTCGCGCCGAAGCAATGCACGCCGAGCAATTGCAGAGTCTCGCGGTGAAACAGGATCTTGAGCATGCCAACGGTCTGGTCGGTGATCTGGGCTCTCGCGAGGCTCTTGAAGGTCGACTGCCCGACTTCGTAAGGCACGCCTGCTTCGGTCAGATCGCGTTCCGTTTTGCCGATCGAGCTGATCTCCGGACTGGTGTAAATCCCGGTCGGGATGTCCTCGATCATCGCTCGCTCACACGCCCCGCGGATGAGGTGCTGAGCTGCATATCGCCCTTGCACGTAGGCTGCGCTGGCGAGGGCCGGGATGCCGATCACATCGCCAACGGCGTATATTCCGTCCGCTGATGTACGAAAGTCTTCATCGACCGGGATGTTGCCTCGATGGTCGGGAGAAATGCCGGCCACTTCGAGTCCCAACTCGTCCGTGTTGCCAGTGCGACCTGCGGCCCACAGCAGTGCGTCGGTTTTGATCTGCTTACCTGACTTGAGATGCAGGATGACTCCGTCATTCCGTGGCTCGATTTGCTCGTACACTTCTCGATGACGAATGATGCAACCCTTGTCACGGAGGTGATAGCTGAGGGCATCAATGATCTCATCGTCGAGAAACTCCAGCAGCTTGTCTCGCGTGTTGATGAGATTGACCTTCACGCCGATGTTGCGAAACATCGATGCATACTCGCAGCCGATGACCCCTGCCCCGTAGATGCTGATCGACCGTGGCGTCTCCGGGAGGTCGAGAATCGTGTCGCTGTCGAAGATGCGAGGATGTGTGAAGTCGATGTCGTCGGGGCGATAGGGGCGTGCTCCGGTCGCGATGATGACAGCATCGGCCTCGAGTTGCCGACGGCCTCCCAACTCGCCGGTGACCTCGATCGACTTCGGGCCCACGAAGCGGGCGTGCCCCTGATAGACCGGCACAGCGTTTCGCTCGTAAAAGCTTCGACGCATGTCGACCTGTTTGCTGATAACCGACTCAGCTGACGCTCTCAGCTTCGGGAATGTCCGCGCCTCGGCCAGTGTGTCGGAATCCACAAGACCCGTCTTCTGCAGATTGGCCGCCTGGAAAATGGCAAATCGTAGAGCTTTACTGGGAATGGTCCCGCGATGCGTGCAGGCTCCGCCGATCTCCGGCATCCGCTCGATCGCAGCAACCGACCGACCCAACTTGGTCGCCTGCATGGCGGCCCCCTCTCCACCGGGACCGGTTCCGATCACGATCACATCGTATTTGTGTTGGCTCAAGTCATTACTTCCGAGCTGAGTTCCCCAAGTGAGCAAGGTGGGGAAATGGCTGCTTCATCCTGTTCAACACACATTAGCACCGACAGTCATGAAGGCAACTGTGATGCTGTCATTGGATGATTCAGTCATCAGACCCGCAGAAAGATCTTCTTGCGATAGAGGAAGTACAACAACATCCAGCGAATACAAACCAGTGCGAGTGCAAACAGGAGTGGCTCATACTGGCCTGTCTGTTTGAATGCACCGTCGAACAGTTTGTGCGTGGTTTGCTTGAAGTCGATAAACGCCGATGCCATATAAATCAGGATCGAATTCATCCCGATCACGACGAAGAAGAACGCCCAGCGTCGCAACTTCAACACGTCGATCACAAGATAGAACAACGCCAGGAACAGCAGGCTCCAGCCGGTACAGTGCATCACGAACGAACTGGACCAGAGGTTCTTGTTGATCGGGAAGTCACGATTCCAGAGATGGGCGACGCCGAGACATGCCAGTCCGACAAGGACCATCGCTCCAGTCTTGAAATAGCCGTTTCGCTCGCTGTCCTTCAGAAACCGGCCTGTCAAAGCACCAAACAGTGCCGTGCCGATGGCGGGGATTGTGCCGAACAACCCTTCCGGGTCTCGATCTCCCTTGTAGAGGTGACCGGGAATGAGCGTGCGATCGACGTAATCGGTGAGTGTGTGTCCCGGTTCCAAATCACCTGCTCCGAAGCCGGGCACCGGGATGAACTTCAACGCTGCCCAATACCCGACGAGTAATCCGACAATCCAGATGACCTGTCCACGCCATTTCGTGTTGAGCACGATCAGTCCTGCGAACAGATATGCCAGCCCGATGCGGCCCAGCACGCTCGGCAACCTTGTGTCGGGCCAGTCGAATTCCAGCAGCCCGTTATAGAGCATCCCGAAGATGACGAGGATGAGACCACGCATGACGACATGGCGAGTCAATGCCCCCTTCGAGTCGCCTCGTTCCATTCGCTTATCGAACGAGAACGGCATCGACGTCCCCGCCATGAACAGAAACAGCGGAAAGATCAGATCATAGAAGGCGAACCCGTGCCATTCCGGATGATGCATCTGCCCATTCAGCCAGACGAGCCAACTCCAGCCGAAGATGCCGGCTGCCGCATGGACAATTCCTTCGCCCCCCATAATCCAGAACATGTCGAAGCCACGCAGAGCATCAAGGCTGACGAGCCGTTTGTCATCTCGACCTGAGGAAGCAGCAGAGGGGGAAGCGGAGCGACTGGCCATGGCAATTCGTTCAGGAGAATATGGAGACATCGATCGGGTGAAGTGTCAACGCTTCACGTCCGGGCGAGCATTGTCGCTCCTGGACATCGCGGCGCCTACGGAGAACCACGACGGAATTGACGACGGGCGCATCCGCTCATTGGTGGGGTGTGTTGATTGCCTCCGGCGGGGCTCCATGAAGAATGGAACGCGGATGACGCCGATTCGGCGGATTGTCGCGGATTCGTCAATGAGTTCCTTGGGGACTTCAAATCCATGATCCAGATCGTCAACCAGTCACCCGATGTTCGGTCGAGTCTCGAAGCTCAGGAGCGATCCGTCCTGATCGGCCCGATCCGCGTCATCGGTGTTCTATTCATCTCAGGCATCAATCGACTGGACGAATGCCCCCATTGATGACGTCCCGACAGCCTGAACGATCCTTTATGCTCCTATCCTCTCACGGACAGAGGAATCGGGTGACTCAATCGGGTATCTTGGCGTGTCCGGGACGGTGACCGACTTCGAACTTTCGATCCGTTGGTCGTCGGACTCATCGATTGGCATCAGTGACGGTTGTGAAGGACATGGCAATGAGTGATGCGCGGCTCGAATCCACTGGCGATGCAAACAGTTCTTCGGCGATCGCTCTGCTCTTTGCTGCACCCTTGATGGGGGCAGCGGCTGGCGGAATGGGTTGGGGCATTCGCGGACAGTACGGCCATGAGTGGGGGGCCATGGTGCCCGGCGTACTCGTCGGGTTTGCGATGGTCTTTCTGTTCTGCCGACAAGCGACATCGCTTCAGGCTGCCCGCGCGATTGCCCTGACGGCGGTGGGGTTCTCGTTCGGCGGCATCATGACCTACGGCCAGACCGTCGGCCTCACGCACGATACGGAGTTGGTCGGCAATCTTGAGGCTTATCGCTGGGGCATGGTCGGACTGTTCGTTAAAGGCGGACTGTGGATCGGCTTCGGCAGCGCATTTCTGGGGATGGGGCTGGGAGGCAAACGCTACGGCTGGAAGGAAGTGTTGATCTTGTTCGTCGCTTTGATGGTGCTGGGCCTCGTTGGCATTCAGTTGATCAATCGACCCTACGTGCCGGGATCGGATCGCGTCGTCCAGTGGTACTTCTTCCCTTCCGAAACACCAGGCGAACGAGTGCTGCCGTGGATTTACTTCTCGGACCACTGGTATTGGGAACCGGACAAAGAAGGACTCGATCCGCGTCCGGAGGTCTGGGGCGGACTGCTGGCTGCTCTCGTCGGACTGGTCGCGTATTTCAGCTTGTTCAAAAAGGACAAGCTGGCGAGAAACATGACGTTCTTCGGAGTGCTCGCGGGTGGTTTGGGATTCACGCTCGGACAGAGCCTGCAAGCCAGGCATGCATGGACACCGGGATGGCTGGTCGGTTTTGATCAGACACTGCACAGCTGGATGCCCGCCATCTATCCGGAGGAGTTCTTCAGCCTGATGGGTTGGAACTGGTGGAACATGATGGAAACGACGTTCGGCACCGTGATGGGCTTTGTGATCGGAATCGGATTGTGGTTGAATCGCAAACACGTCGGGCGCGGCGACATGGATGACGTCTCAATCCCGCCGGTCGTGGAGTGGCTGCTGATCGCCATCTACATCGTACTGCTGTTTCTGTGGGGCGTCATTCAGTACAAGGGGATTGAGTTCGTGGCCAGCGTTCCGTTTGCAATGGGGCTGGTGCCGATGGTACTCATTGTTGGAGGTCGCTTCTGGCCCTACATGCAGGCGCTGTCGCTGGTGACACTTCCGATCGCCGGAATCACGCTCAAGTTTGCTGGACAGGACGGAAGTTTTTGGGGCGAGCACTATTTGGCAGACACGTTTGTTCGTTTCCTTTTGCCGATGGGCGTCATGACGTTGGCAGCACTCTGGTTCGAGCGGCATGGACGTGACGGGCAAAGCGGACGAAACTTCGCGCGCTATGGGTTGATCCTGAGTGCGTTTATCTACTTTTCGCTGAACTTCGTGGTCTTCAATTATCCCTGGGGCCCCTTGCCCGCAGGAGGACGACACACGAACTGCTGGATCTTCCTGCGTTGCATGGAGTTGTTAATCATTGGCGCTCTGCTGCTTCATCGATCGGAACCGCGCCTGATGCCTGCCACGAGGTCGGAACAGCCAACGGCCGGTTGATTCCGCCAGCAGCTTCAAGTCCGTGAACGCAAGTTCCAACTCAAAAGCAATTCGGGATGGCGGTGAGTCGTCATCGATGATCGACATCGCGGAGCACGGGGCGCAATCGCCAGTCGGCCTCCGCGCCGAATCGTCGTTGGTTGCCGGCATGTCCGGCGAAGTGGTCGCCATAGACCATCCGTACGATGCCCGTGAAGGCGAAGGTTGCGACGGCGACCGCTGTCAGCATCGCGACGAGACTCCGCCTGAACAGCGGTCGGTAGTCGTCCGTTGAGATCGCCATTGCAGCCGAGTCTTGCTCCCTCGCGAAGAAGATGATCATGAACGTGGCAATGACGGCATTGACGAAGAGCACCCCTTCGGTCGCCAGCCGGGATTCCGTGAATCCGCCGAGCGCCTTTTCAAAGTTGAACACAATGATGATCCATAGCAGCGTGAGATAAAGCAGTTGGCCCTTGCCCAGCCATGTCGCTGGAACGATCGCCAGCTTTCGCCGTGTGTGCACGACGAGCAGCACGATGATGCAAATCGAGTACAGCAGAAAACCGAGTTGAAACCAACTCCGCGCGGACAGTTCGATACTCTCGATGAGGGGCATCTTCATGGATTCGGCGACCATCCGAAATCCGCCCGAGCGCTCCTTCGTCCATTCGGTCACGTTCTTGATCATGCTGAGATACAGAAGCACCGTCATTAAAAAGGCCACGGAGAAGACCTGGGTCCACCTTCGCTCGGGTGAAACCTGCTGAACCGGTCGGAGACGCGTCGCCAGCATGGCCATCGCAACGGCAAGGCCGAGCCCGTAGAGCAGTCCAACGCCCTGCTCGATAACGATGCTGTGCCAGTTGGCACTTTGCCAATGAGCCCATCTTTCCACGATGGGATCACGCACTTCCGTCGGGAGATCGGCCAGCCGGTTGGGATTGCCCGGCGCCACGAGCAACAGCTTCAGGCACTGAGTAAATGCGATTCCCAGCCCGCCGATCGTTCCGCAAACGACGGACGCGACGGCGACCGGCAAGAGATTGTTTCGCCACACGTAGAGCAGGATGCCGAGGAAAACGCCGAGTCCGCCCGCCCAGTTGTCGTTCCGCGGCGGCGTGACGCGAATGCCAAGGAGTACGGGACAAAGCAGAAAGACAACAAACCATCCCAGCGCCATGTGCAACAATAAAGAGGACCCCGATCGCCACTTCCCGTAGCGGGCAAAGTAGATCGCAATGCCAAGCGTCAATCCGAAGAACAAGCCCACATATTCGGAATGGGCAAAAAAGATGGTCGGCCAGTTCGTGACCATGTTGGCCGGATCGAATGGCAACCCGGTGTCCGGATTGTTGATCGTGAGATCACCCTGCACCCGGACAAACCACGGCAAGACCACCGTCAGCAAGCCGATCTTCCCCAGAACCCATTGCACGCCCCACCCGACGGCACCGCCGAACACAGCGTACAGCGGCAGCAGTCCGATATCGCGCGAGCGGCGATCCCACAGGTCAAAGGCACAAATCGCCACTAAGGCAAACAAGGCTTGTACCCAATCTGTGTCGAGCCAATAGAAAGGATCGTTTTGCCGCAGCTCGCGCTCGAGTCCCTTCTCCACGATGATCGACACACGACCGCCGGTGAACTGCACGACCGGCTCCAGATTCATCACCCGGTCCCAAAAGAAATAGAACGCTGCCCAGGCCACGAGCACCCAGCAGAGGGGTTTGAACAGATCAGCGAGACGATCCCGATCCTCAGCGGCTGCGTACGCCGTGCACGCTCCCCCGAGCGCTGCCCACAGAAAGCTACCCAGAAACAACCCGAAGAAACCAAACAGCACCGAGGGGAGATGACCGGAGTGGGTGTAACCGACGACCTTCATGTAGGAGAACGATCCGCCAAACCCCCATCCCAGCGCGCCGAAGAATCCAAAGTAGGGAACACGCTGCCGCCAATCCTCGCGACCCGACATCAGACAGGCAGCAATGCCCGCCAGGACTCCGGGCAGCATGGCCCCGTATTCGTGTCCGAAGTTCCCGCGAACGCCCCAGCCAATAGACAAGCTGAGACTGACGAGTATCAGCGTCGAAATCCGCCAACTCGGATGAGTTCCCGCCTTCAACATTGTCCCCTCCCCCAACGGGTGACTCGTAAGCTACCGCATCACCTCCCCACGCTCCACCGTGACACTCCTAGTCCGTTCACAAGCCGAGCAACACCCTTCCCGACTGCCCTCTTCGACGTTTTCAACCACAACCAACAGCCGTCCTTCGACGTGTCGAGCGGCGAATCCGGAGATCCCCGGCACGCTTTCAGGCTTCGGGACGTCGATCACATGCGTCCGAAGATCATATCGGAGTAAACGCCGTTTGGAATGTTGAAGACGTCCGGGATGCGATGTCGTTCGATCGTGTCTTCGTTGAGCTCGATCCCAAGTCCGGGAGCGTCGGAGAGACGCAATAGGCCGTTCGTGATGGAGAGTGGTTTTGTGAGGAGTTCCTCCACGAAGGGGTTCCCGGTTTTGTCGACCTCAACTGTCACACCGTGAGGGATTGTAGCAACGACGTGCGCATTGGCGACGATAGCGACCGCGTCGCACCAACTGTGTGGTGCGATGCGAAGTTCGTGCTCTTTCGCCAGCGCAGCGACACGCAGCATTTCCGTGATTCCTCCGCAACGGCTTGCATCCGGTTGCAGAATGTCCACCGCATCAACAAGTTCACAAAAGCCTTGCAAGCCGAATTCATTCTCGCCGGCTGCGAGGGGGATGTCCACGAGCTGTCTCAGTACCCCAGCGAGCGCGATCTCCTCGGGAGGAAACGGTTCTTCAAACCAGAACACCTGCTGTTCTTCCAGGAACTCCGCCAGCTCACGAGCTGACTCAAGGGTGTACCGCATCGAGCCGTCGACCATGATGTCATGCTCATCGCCGATGGCCTCACGGACCGCACGCACCGCTTGCAGATCTCTCTCGTCAAGATGGCCGAGTCGCATTTTGACCCGACGAAAGCCTTGAGCAATCAATTGCTGGGCTTCCTGAGCAAGTTCTTCGGGAGACTTCCAAAGCAGAGCACTCGCATAGGCGGGACATTCGCCTTTGGATCCCCCCAACAGCTTCCATAGCGGTTGATCAGCCTGTTGGGCTTTGAGGTCCCATAAGGCTGTGTCGACCGCGCCCAGTGCCGACATGGCTGCTCCCTTGCGGCCGTACCATCGTGTCAGGCCGTACATCATCTCCCACAACCGCCAGCTTTCAGTGGGGTCTTCACCGATCAGCCACGGTTCGAGTTGCTGTTTGACGACGATCTCCACCAGTGCAGGGTGAGAGTAAACCGACCCGATCCCGACTGCCCCCTCGTCAGTATGAACCCGGATGAGCGAGGCCAAACGTCCCGTACACGTTCCCCCGGCATAGGTGAATCCGTGGGCGTACTCAAATCGCAGGTGAATCGTCTCAACGTGTGTGATCTTCACGAATGCTCCTTCGCACAAGAATTCTCCGAGTATGGTACACTGAGCGACGCATCTTCCAGTCTGTGATGGTCATCTCATGCTGCGATCCTTGGGCAACTCTCGGCAGCGCCGTCACGCGCCGAAACGGGATGCCGGTCTGCGTCGAGCGGCAGTGAGTAGCTCGAGTTTCGTCCGGGTGAGAATACTGACCATTCGCAGCGAAATGCGGGTGATGATTGTTGTTGGGACGTCGTCACCGCTCGTGAAACAGTCGAGTGCCGAGCGAATTGTTCAACCAAGTGTTCGCTGCACGACGTTGATCTCGTGCGTGCCCTGGGATTTCATTGCGATTGCTCCGATGTGTCGTTTGTCCGGAGCGAATGTTTGGAGGAACCAATTCTCCTCGTAACGGTTGTCCCAAGCGACAACACGTGGGACATTGGGATCCAGCGACACCTCGAGCTTCAGGAGTTGATCGTCGATTCCGGCGCCAGTTGCTTTGAGGATTGCCTCCTTGCATGTCCAGCCGTGGAGGAACCAACGGGCGCGTTTGCTGGCCGGCAATGCATCGAGGATGTCTCGCTCGCGGGGAGTCATGCTGATCGCGACGGCTCCGGTGAGTTCGGCGTAAGGGCGGAGTGGCTCGATGTCGACTCCCACAGGGTTGGTCGTCGTGACCGCGACGACAGTCAGTTCGCCCGCGTGCGACAGGCTGAAGTGAAGCGACGGATGGTCGGACAGCACGAGTTTCCCCTGGGGCAGCCTGTCAAAGCGGATCGCCTCCGGCGGCTCATCGACATAGCGACTCAGAACCTGCCTCAAAAAACATCGAGACGCGGCCCAACGCTGCCGTTTTGCCTCATCGCGATATCGCTCCGCTCGCATGCATTCATCGGGAGAAAGCACGCTCAATGCGACGTCGAACGACAACTCAATGTCATTCGTCCCACGCGACCACACATCAATGCCACTCATCGCCGCGTCATTCAATGTCAGCCTCCTTCGACAGACCATTCCCCAACCTAGCCGCTCGTTGAACTCATTGCCAACGGCGTCCGCCGCGGTTGTGACTATCCCCGAGTCACGAAAGCATCCCGCAGATCGCTTCCCTACCTCACATGTCGTCCGCTTGCCTGCGAGGGAGGACAGCTTTCCATACTGCCCTGTCAGCGCATATTAACATGCAGGGGCTTGCCAATACACAGGGGGCCATTGAGCGTATCACGACACACAGTAACGAGATGTGAGCTTCGGGAAAGAGAGTGATGAAATCCGACTTCCTGTCCGACCTTAGAAGATGGGGGAACGGGTCACGTTGTAACAGGGGAAGCAATGAAGCGGGTTGATATCGTCTGTTTTGACGCAGCGTCCGGTCATCGGACAGCTGCCGAAGCACTGCGGACCGCGCTGAGTCAGGCTCAGCCGGAGTGGGAATGCCGCACGATCGACGTGATGGACGTGCTGGCTCTCGACCCGACTCAGATGGGCAAGGTGATTGCCCTCTCCGAACACTACTTCAACTGGTGTATGCGCCGGGAGAAGTACTACGGCCTCTGGACCTGCGTGCTGTCTGCGATTTGGTACAGCAAGTTGAGTGCGAGGCTCTTTTTTCCCACCTGCTGGGGGATGAGCCGATTCTGGAAGGACGCACCACCCGATGGGGTCATCTCGGTGACCCCATTGTACAACGCAATGGTGTACGCAGCTGCACGAAGGACAAACCCGCAGGTGGAGTGCATCACCATCCCCGTCGACTACGAGGAGATGACGCCCGGCTACTGGTTCGAGCAGTCTCCTCACAAGCGATACATCCTCAGCAGCGACACCTTACTCCCCGATGCCCGTCGCTCGCACGTGCCAGAGGATGACATCGAACGTGTCAGAGGCATGATCATCAGCCCGCACTTTTATGATCCGCCAAGCCGCACGCGAGCGGACCTTGATGCACAATTCGATCTCGACCCGGCTTTGCCGATGGGCGTCGTCTCATTCGGATGTCAGGGAACGGTCAACGTGCTTCGCATGGCACAGACGATCGCGGATGCCAAGTTGCCCGTGAATCTGATCTGCCTCTGCGGACATAACAAACGCCTGCGGGAGATGGTCAACCAACTGGAGACCCCCTACCCGTGCGTCGGTGTCGGGTATCAACCGGAACCGCCCAGCGACTTCCTTCACGCTGCCGACTTCGCGATCGGAAAGCCGGCAACGATGACGGTCGTCGAAGCCGCGATCACCCAGACCCCGATAATCGCCCTCAAAAGCGACGGCCTCGAAGCCATCCACTTCAGCACCGAGAGCTACATTCAAGCCACAGGCACGGGCGTCATCGCGGACAACTTCGCCAATGTTCCCGCATTAATCGAGCAAGTCCTCACCGACAAACGCTTCGTCGAAGCCACCCAACAGGAATACCACCGCGGCGTCTTCGAAACCGCAGCAGTGATCGAAAGAATCCTCGGTGTCCCGGCTGCAGAGTCACATCGCAAAGCCGCGTGAGATCATTCATCGTCGGACACATCCGCGTCGACGACCAGTCGAATGCCGAAGTGTTCGGCTCCGCTGCGGAGACCAGGGGGTGTGGGAGAGCGATCCGTCGCCCGCAGTGCGAACGGCTGGAAGTTCCAGCAGCCGCCGCGCATGATGCGTTTGGAACCGGCTGCCGGTCCGGTCGGATCGATTAACGGCTCGGTTGAATCAGTGGGGTAAGGGCCGTACCAGTCTTGGCACCATTCCATGACGTTGCCCGCCATGTCCATGATCCCGAACGGACTGACGTCGCCCGGCGTGGTGCCGACCGGTGCCGGCTTGCCACCTCGGCCGAAGATGAGGCCGTAGACCGCCCTGCTCTTGTCCGGCGCTTCGTTGCCCCACGGATATCGTCGTCCGTCGGTCCCCCGTGCTGCGTACTCCCACTCGGCTTCACGCGGCAATCGTCCCCTGGCCCATTCGCAGTACGCATTGGCTTCATCCCACGTGACGCCGACGACCGGCTGATCCGGGTCGCCGTAGAGCGGTTTGTTGTCGTACTCGGTCGGCGTTCCGCCCGTGTCTTTCAGGAAACGTCGATACTGGGCATTCGTAACTTCGGTGCGTCCCATCCAGAACGGCGAGACACGCACCCGATGCGGCGGCCGTTCGAGCGAGAACTCATCGCTCCCCATGATGAACTCACCACCCGGAACGTAGATGAGCGTGCTGCCATCCTGATCGTTCACGCGAGTTCGAGGTGCAGCCATGTCAACTGGGTGAGTTTTCCAGAATACTCTCGATGACGCTGCCCTCGCACAACTGATGCGGGCGGCCCTGATTGTCGTGGATGGTTGTGTGCGGATCGACGCCGCAGCAGTGCATGATGGTCGCGTACAGGTCCCAGGGACCGATCGGGTCCGTCGCCGGGTAGGCTCCAATCTTGTCTGACGAGCCGTGCACGTAGCCCCGTTTGACCCCGCCGCCGGCGACGAGCAGAGAACAACAACCGCCCCAGTGATCGCGGCCTGCGTTGGCGTTGATGTTCGGCGTGCGACCGAACTCGCCCGATGCGACGACCAGCGTGTCATCGAGCATGCCCCTCTCTTCGAGGTCGATCAGCAGTGCCGAGATGAAACTGTCCATGCGAGGCAGCAACTGCCCCTTGCAGATGTTGAAGTTGTCGTGATGCGTGTCCAGACCGCCATCGCCCCGGTTGCGATAGTTGACCTGAACGATGGGCACTCCCGCCTCCACAAGCCGCCGCGCGAGGAGCACGTTCTGTCCGAACGGATGATCGCCATACGCAGCACGAGTCGCGGGTGACTCCTCATCCATGTTGAAGGCCGCCTGCGTGCGCGGACTGGTCAACATGTCGAAGGCTCGTTCCTGATAGCTCGAGAAGTGACTCGAATCCGTCTGCGACTTCGCTCCCTTCGCCGGTGCGTTCAGACTGTCCAGCAATCCCTGGCGATCGTCCAGCCGGGCCTGACTCACATCGTGTGATCGCCGGAACTCCGGGACATCGAAGTCCGGCTTGTTGGCGTCCTGTTTGATGACATAGGGCGCCCAACTCTGTCCGAGGAAGCCGGCCGTTTGTCCGATGTGCGTCGAGATGAGCCCGCCGGTCAGCACAAAAGTCGGCACCGACTGCTCGGCCGGCTTGAGGTAGCTCAATGCCGATCCATAGTTGGGATAGTCCTGCGGCGTCGGCTTGGTGTTCGCCGTGTTGGGAAGCGGATGGGGCCGGCCGGTCATCAACGAGTAATAGGCCGACTCGTGTCCGTTGTCGCCATGCGTCATCGAGCGGATGACCGTGTACATGTGCGCGAGCTTCGCCAGCTTCGGCATGTACTCGCAAATCCGAAAGCCGGGCAGCGACGTCGGCACCGACTGAAACTCACCACGAATCTCCAGCGGCGCCTCGTGCTGAATGTCATAAGTCTCCTGATGCGGCGGCCCGCCAAACAGCGACAGAAAGATCAGCTGCTTCGCCGTCCCACGAGACGGAGCCGGTTGTGATGCACCTTGAGCAGGAGACCTCCCCAGCGAAAGGGCACCAACCCCTCCCAACGCAATCGCCTCCCGCCGCGACATCCGATCGCGAAACCCCGCCCAGCGATCAACAAACTCCAGCATGCATCAACCTCAAAATGCAATCGCGTCCAGAACCCCATGCGGAGAGAAGAATCCGGTCAGCCTTTCAACCCCTTAATACCCGATGATGGAATCAACGGCAAGATTTGCTCGTGTATTTGCGATTGTGACTACCACTTCAACAATTCGTGCCGGAAGCATGTGAGTCATCGAACGGCGACGCCCGTGCACTTGTAACTCCCCTTCGGATATCATCGCCCCTCAACGTGAGTCCGTTCGCGATGGACATCCGGTCACGGCCAACTGCAACAACAGGTGCATCTAAATGGACTTTACTCCGCTAGCGAGATTCATTGTGACGATCTCCGGTGTCCTGGGACTGGGCATCCAGGCGAGGGTACTTCTGTCCCCGAAGCAGTGGACGAACATTGCGCCGATCTGGGAAGTCGCATCGCTGACGCAAAAAGGCCTGATGCTTGCAGTGTTTGCTGTACCCCTCTGCTATTACACGTTCTGCATCGTTACATGCTACGTCAGACTTTCCCGACCTGTGTTGATAACGAGCACCGGCGTCATTGCCCTCGCAGCGATCCCGTACTTTCTGGGGATCGCCGAAGAGTCCCCGACGATTGCAAGGAACGCGGGATGGACCGGTGTGCCCTGGCTGTTCATATTCGCAGACCAACTCGCTGCGAACCGACAACGATCGGTCGGTGTCACCAGTGATACCGCGTCGGACGAGTGTGCTGACCACTGAACGAATCAGCGGCCCTTTCGACGGACTCACAACACACGGGCACTCGTCTATCAGCCGAAGTCTCACGTCAATGGCCGACAACACTCCTGACTACTCGTTCGTTCGCGATGGACTTGGCCTCGATGAGTGGCTGTGGAAACTGGTCGACGAATCACCCGCTGAGCGCGTTGCAGCCGGGGAAGCACTTGAGGCGATGGACTGGGGAGTGCCATCTGCTCACACGGACTTGTCGACGTTGACCGAATTTCCTGACACCGAGGCGCAGGGTCCCCGCTTCGAGGCAGAAGTGAGGCGTGTCCTCGCGACTCCGGAGTTCGACACGAAGAACTTCGTCGAAAGACTCGGCGCCTCTCGAATCGCGTTCAACAGTGAGTGGCAGAAAAAGATGTCCGCCTTGATCAGCGAGACGAACGATCTCGGCGACAAGTACGATCGCATGGCTGAAGAATTGGTGAAAAGAATCGATTCAGCCGAAGACGAAACGACAAGACAGCACTTTCTGGATCGGTTCGCAAGGTTGTCGGCTGTCTACATTCGCAAGAGTTGTGACACTCAGAAGAACCCGTTTGAGGATTCAGAGCCATTGCTGTCAGCAGGTTTTGCTGTGAGTCGCATCTTCAATCTTCTCGACGAAGAGCTTCTGGAGGCTCCTGAGGTTTTGGACTTGTTCCTGTCCGACTCTGAATTGATCCACGAAGCCTTGTCGGCCCTCCAGCGAATCGGCCCCGCAGCGATCGCGTTTGCTCCGAAGTTGCTTCATAATTTGGACCAGTTTGCAAAAAGTGACAAATCGTATCCGTCGTTCAACGGGGCATACGCGCTCGGATCGATCGGCCGTGACGACCCGCACATCGTCAGCGAGATGATTGACCGCCTGTCACACAGCAATGAAGCCATGCGAATCTCTGCGGCGAATGTGCTGGAGGAGATGGACGGAGCCGTCTGCGACCGTGCAGCGGAAATCTGCGACTTGCTTCTGCCCAAACTCGACAGAGAAAGTGAGTATGAATGGTTTGCAGCGTTGTCCGCCCTTGCCTCGGTGGGGAGAGACCTGCCACATGTCCGCCAAGCGGTATTGAATTGGGCAGGGCCACGTGAAAGGAAGCCCAGGGTCCACTCCGGCGTTTCAAAACTGGAGTACGACCTGACCATGTACGAACGGGGGACCGCCATCTCGGCGATGCGCTACCTGTCCTCCTACCCCGATGAGTGCATTCCCGTACTGATCGAAGCCATGCAATCGTTTGAAGAGTTCGACCCAGACGAAGGCTACTACGGTTCACAGTCACGCATCGCAACGACGCTGAGTGACTTCGGAGAGGACGCATTCCCGGCGGTGGAGCCACTGTGCAGATATCTCGATGATGACGACGGTGATTCCCCGACGGCCATCCTCGATCTGTTCGCCGGTCTTGGCCCGTCCGCGTATGAAGCTCTGCCCGCACTCCACAATCTCTGGAAGAAGTGCGGATTTGACGTCGACATCGCGTCCGAGCCGATCGAGAAGATGGACGACCACATCGGCTGGACAATCCAACAGATTCAAGGCGTTCCCAATGTTGAGTGATCGTGATCGTCAACAGATGTCGTTGATCGCTGCGGAGTCACGGTAAATCATCCAAATTCGTGGCTTTGTCCGTTTGGCAGCCTGTCCAAGGCGTACCAGACGCCATTGCTCGCACCGATCGGAACTGTTTCGTTCAATCCGCCCGATTTCGCTCTTGCCACATCATCGAAGCTGAGAGACGATCGTGGCTTGGGTGTCGAGGTCATTGCCTCTGGCGTTGTCGAATCGGCGACAGGACGTTCGACATTTTCTCCCAGTCGTTCCTGATTTCAACAGAGAATGCGACGTTATGGTTTTTCCTCACTGGCTGCGATCGTTTGGGCGTCGATGTGATGGCGGGTTTGGGCAACGTCGATCACGGCGAGCCAGGCACTTCGAGTCACAGACGCAACGGGTCCGTTCGCTGAGAGTGGAGGCACTCGAAGAGCGGACGATGCTCTCGAACGTGACGATCGTCACGCATGGGTTCAACTCCAACGCCGATGGCTGGGTCAATGCCATGACGAACGAGGTGATCGCCCGTGTCGCTGCGGAGTCCGCCTTTGCAGTGAGCGACGTTGCCAAGTACGAAATGACCGTCACCGGCAGCGGTGCGACACTCACGCAGGAGTCGGTCGAGTCATACGCGACCGCAGCTTCCGGTGAGACCGTCATTCGTCTCGACTGGAGTGCGCTTGCGGGAACGCTCTTCAACCAGCAGGGGGGCACATCGACGGACGAAGTCGCCCCCATCATCGCCTCCTCGATCTTCGGCAGTTATTCCTGGATGGTTGAAGGGGCCTTGCATCTGATTGGACATAGCCGTGGAGCCTCGTTGATGACTGCGTTGGCCGTGGAACTCGGTGAGAGTGGTGTCTGGGTCGACCAGACGACGTTCCTCGACCCACATCCGCGTACGGCCGCAGAGGCTTCCGATCCCGATTATCCGATGGATATCCCGGAGAGCGTCGCGTTTGCGGACGGGTACTGGCGGCAGGGAAGCGGCACTCTCAACCCGGATGGGGAAGACGTCGAAGGAGCGTTCAATATCCAGCTGAACGAAGCACACTTCAGCGGCGGCACTGTCGGTTACGGCGGACTCTTCTCCGTCGATACGCATGCTGACGTCCATCTGTGGTATCACGGCACGACAGACAACATCGATGGGTTCAACGACTCCGAAGAGTCGGTCGCAGCTGCCGACGCGGGCTACTGGTATCTGCCCGCTGCCTATGATTCCGTCGATGGGAACGCTGCATCTGGCAGAAACGATGTCGGCTATGTGTTCAGCAGTGTGGTCGGGAACGACCGACCCGGCGACGGAGTTGCCCAATCGCTCGGTGGTCAGGGACTGAGGAACAACCTCAACTGGACGGCTGCCAACTGGCCGAACCTGCTCGACTTCACCGTTACAACATCCGATCTCGACCTGAACGTCGGTGAGTTCATCCCCGTCTCCTACTTCTATCAGGATGCGGACAGTAACGCAGACGTGGAGTTCTCGCTGGAAACTGACCTCAACCCGTTTAACGGCAGTGGAACGTCGCTCGGTTCCCCGACTGCGTTAACGGCTGGCACGACCGCTCTCACATCCAACACAGGCAACCTCCCGACGAACGGCGTCGCGTCCGGCACGTACTATCTCGCAGCCAGGATCAGTGATGGCAGCGGTCGACAACGATGGGCCTATTCGCGAGACGCGATCACATTGACGGAGATCATCCCCGACTTCCAGTTCGACTTCGGTACCGCCACGTCTCCGGTGGCGACAGGGTTTACACAGGTTACAAAGGCCGACATCTATAATTCAGGCGCTGGTTACGGCTTCTCAGGATCTGACTTGAGAGACATTGATCGAGGTGCTGCGTCTGACGATGAGCAACGAGACTTCTTCTACACGCGTAGCACGGCCGACTTCTTTGTCGACGTCCTCAATGGCATCTACGACGTGACCGTCACGATGGGGGACAGCAAGGTGCTGCAGGATAATATGCAGTTGTCGCTGGAGGGGTCGGTGGTTGATGTGGTGACGACGGCGAAGAATCAGTTTCATCAGCAGACGTATTCGGTCGCCGTCATTGATGGGCAGTTGACACTCGGGCT
>JAGQPX010000195.1 GCA_020426505.1 Planctomycetaceae bacterium
TACGGGCTCCGTCGCCCCTCAGCAACCACGAATCTGACTGGAATACCAGATGCTCAGCGAAAGTACGGTTCAAATCGTCAAGCAGATCACGCCCGTCGTGGCCGCCAATGCGGAGACCATCACGCGGCGATTCTACGAGCGAATGTTCGAGGGAAACCCGGAGGTCAAAGCGTTCTTCAACCAGGCACATCAGCACAGCGGGGGACAGCAGAAGGCGCTCGCGGGTGCGATTTGTGCCTACTTCACCCATATCGACAACCTCGATGCACTTACGCCGGCTGTCGAACTCATCGCGCAGAAGCACTGCTCACTCGGCATCCAGCCGGAGCATTATCCGATCGTTGGCAAACATTTGCTCGATGCCATCAAAGATGTCATGGGCAACGCCGCGACCGACGAAATCATCGCAGCGGTTGCCGAAGCGTATGGGTTGCTGGCCCAGGTCTGTATCGACCGCGAGGCACAGATCTACTCGGAGCAGCAGGCGAAGCCCGGAGGTTGGAACGGCTATCGCAAGCTCGTGGTTGATCGGAAGGTTCCTGAGAGTGATATCGTCACGTCGTTCTATCTCAGACCGGCTGATGACCAGCCCCTGCCCGACTATCTGCCTGGCCAGTACATCACGGTTCGGTTCGACCATCCAACAACCCCCACGTCGCCTCGTAACTACAGCTTGTCGGACCGACCGGGAACGGGTCATTATCGCATCAGCGTCAAACGCGAACCGTCACCCGGCGAGACCGCCCCGCATGGTTTGATCTCGAATCATCTGCACGACGAGATCAATGTCGGTGACACGATTGAGGTGGGCCCGCCCTGTGGTGAGTTCACGATCGATCCGTCTGCCACCAATGGTCGACCGATTGTCTTCCTCGCGGCCGGCATCGGCATCACCCCGCTGCTGTCGATGGCCAAGTCACTCACACATGCGAACGTCTCGACGCCGCTGCACTTCATTCAGGCGGCAAAGAACAGTCAGGTCCATGCGTTGGCAGACGAGGTCCGTGAGTTGGCCGCGAATCGTGACAGCGTGCAAACTCGGGTGATCTACGACGAGCCGTTGGCAGATGATTTGTCGACCGGCAAATGTGACGCGATGGGCATGCTCACCAGAGAGTTGCTCCGCGAGTGGACGCCCGTCGATGAGGCACAGTTCTACGTCTGCGGCCCGGCTCCCTTCATGGCGAGCGTGTTCTCCCATCTTCGCGAATTGGGTGTGGACGACGGTCGAGTCCGTCACGAATTCTTCGGCCCCAAACAGGCAATTGAGGTGTGAAAGCGATGAGCCATCAGACGTTGCAAACCTGTTGCCTGACGGTTGCAGTGCTTGTGGGGACCACATCATTGGCCCACGCACAGCGGGATTTCTACGACGCAGAGCCGATCAATTACTCGACGGCGGAAGTGAACGATCCGGTCGCGCGCTTATCGCGACGGGTCGAATCGGGAGAAATGGAGCTGGCGTATGACAACGACAGTGGATACCTCGCTGCGGTTCTCGAAGCCCTCGACATTTCTGGCAGCTCACAAACGCTAGTCTTCTCAAAAACGAGCATGCAGCGGCACCGCATCTCATCCCGGACTCCACGAGCGATCTACTTCAACGATGATGTGTACGTCGGCTATTGCCAGAACGGAGATGTGCTGGAATTCGCAGCGACGGACGCCCAACAGGGAGCGACATTCTACACGTTGGAACAGACGGATGACGCGAAGCCGAGGTTTGTTCGCGATCAGGGGCAGTGTCTGACGTGTCATTCCTCCAGCCGCACGCAGGACGTTCCCGGTTATCTGATCCGCAGCGTCTTCGCCGACTCACGAGGCATGCCCGAGTTCGGCAGCGGCA
>JAGQPX010000196.1 GCA_020426505.1 Planctomycetaceae bacterium
GGACTCCAATACTCAGGACGTTTCAGAATCTGGGAGAGTGCCACGCGGGCCTTCCGTTCGGTCAGACCGGGGAAGGCCCACGGATCGGGAAGTCCTTCGACCTTGCCGAAGGAAACGCGGTTCAGTCGTTTGATGAACCGCTCACCGCGATGCAGAGCACGCACACGGTCACGATAGGAGGGATCGCCAAGGTCAGCAGCCGCTTTGCGCGCCACAGCATCGTTGGCAGCGTAGTACCAGTGATGCTCAATCGTGTTGGTGAGAATCGCGTCTTCGATGAATGAATTGGGAAAGTTTGGACTCTGGACCAGCACGTGGACGTCGAGGCCTTTCTTCTGCAGCTCGGCCATTGCTCGAACTTCATGGCCCGCTGCTCCGATGAGATTCGCGTTCGTGGCCTCATCGAGGACCAGCAGAACGCGGGGGACCGGTCGCCTGCGTGAACGGACATACTGAATGACTTGCAGGGCAATGCCACCCATGACGGTATTCGCCGCGTCCTGGCTGATGGACTCAGTGTCTCCTTCCACAAGCAGGATGCCGGAATCGTCTAAGAATCCCCCCAGACCGAATGACTTGTGGCAGCGGATGGTGAACGCAGGTGTGCAGACGCTCTGGAACAGCCGCTTGGCAGACGCACACGTTCCTGGCTTGATCCGCCCGTCTGCCACCGCCAGAAACTTCTGCCGCAGTCGCTCAGAAGTGCAGCCGGACAGCAGTTGTGCGAACTGCTCGGTTTCTGGTGAGTAGGAATATTGAAAGGCCGAGTCCGCGACCGGTTGTTCCTGATTGATGACGAGTGACAGTCCGTCTCCCGCGTGCTCTTCCGTTAATGGATTCGAAGCCAGTGACTGGACGTCTTTGCGCCGCAGCAGAATGTCAAAGAATTCTTTGACCGTCTGATCATTCTCGGCTTCCCGCTTGAACGGATTCCTTGCATTCGATGGCTTCAAGAATCGATATCCCAGCACGCGGGAGAATGACGAAAGCCGGTCATAGAGAACCCGACCGGACTGGCCATAGGCGACCAGGTACTTGAAGACATTCCAGACGAGCGAATTAACGTGGGGGTCGATGACGACGATGCCCATCTTGGATGTGCCCGTCATCACGCCGACCATGGCCGCGATGAGGATCTCGATCACCTCGGCGAAGGACTTGCCGCTCCGGGTTGATCCACTGACGAGCCGGTTGCCGGGCCGGTACTCAGGCAGCTTAGTGAAGCGCATGGTGCAGCCTCTGCAAATACTTCTGCTTGGCAGACTCCAGCGCTGCTTCCAGTTCGTTCTCGTCGAGGCCAGCCTCTCGGAGAAGATTGCATTCGTGCATGTAGTCGAGTCGCGCCTGTTTGACTTCTTGACGAATGATTTCTGACCGCGGAGATGGAGGAGGAGGTTCGGGGAGTCGCCGTCGAGCACGTTCCTCTCGGAGCTTGGTCAGTTCTTGAAGGAGTGCGTCCGTACGTTGAGTGATCCTTTCCCAACTCGACTGAACGTAGCTCAGCACGAACATTGTGACCGAGACCGCGGGAACCGAGATCACATGATGGACCAGCACAGATGCGAGAACGATCCGCACGGTTACCAGCAGGACACCAAGAACATCGCTCGTGAAATCCATGCCGGGCCACAGATGGGCGATGTAAACGAAAGCGAACATGTACGTCGGATACTGGGTAGGCCCACGGTCGTGACGCGACGTGGGAAGAACCTGACCGATCAGAGCGGCGAAGAACAGCAGCAACAACAGGTGCATGCTGTCAAAAAACTTCAACAGCCAATCAAGTGTTTCCGCCACCAATGAAATGATGGGCCAGCGGTTTCGGAGTCCTTCAATCAGAGCATCCATGGGACAACCTCGCCAAAAAAACAACCGCAATGAAGGCGTACGATTGCCTGGCACTGCGGTTGTCAGAGATCGTTACTCAAAGCTCGGCAGAGTGGGTGTCCCCACAATCTCCGCCTCGACACAGGACTCACGAATCCCTGCATCTTTCAGCTTTGTTCGCCAGTCAGGAACCAATCGCTGGTCCACGTAGTACATCCCCACGATGCCACCAACACGTCCAAAAGCTTTGAGAGAGTCTAAAGCTCTCTCCTCGGAATCTTCCGATGAGCCGTTGTCGGCCATGTCAGAAAGCACGAAGATTGCGGACTTGGCTCTTCCACTGGCGACATTCGGATCAGCGAGGACGTAATCGACGGTCGCAGCAATCGCGTCGTGAACGAGCGAGCCATTTGGATTGGCATTAGAGCGTAGAAACTCCCCAAAGGCCGTCGCTGAAGGGAACTTTTGGCGTAGCTGCAAGGGTGTTCCCTGCCAGAGCAAAGCCCGCTTTTCCCCGGAAATCTGGGCGATAATGAGTTGATCGTTCGTGCCGAGGCGTTCCCGAAAGTAATGGTCAAGTAGGGCCGCATTGAAGTTGTACGCTTGCCCTCCCTCTGTCATTTCGTTGAAAAACGAAGGCGACAGGTCGAGCAGAACAGTAACGACGTATTCGCAGTCCTCCTGTTGAAACGTGGATTGTGCCTGAGGCTCTCGACGGGGGCCGCAGCCACTGAGCAGGCCGATGACCAGAATACTGATCAGTATGGTGATGAGAATGAAGTGAAAACGCATGGGTCAGATCCCCCGAAGTTGGTCAACATCCTCGCGGAGTTGATGTGAGACATACAGGACGAAGATCAGCACGCCGACATAGGCGGTCGTCGCGATGATCGCTGAAAACGAGAACGAGCCGCTCCATCCCATCTGCGCAACGGCTGTGTAGAAGAGATACGCATCGGCAGCGAGAATCGTGCATCCCAACATGCTGATCAGCAGCTTGTGGGAATCTGAGTACCGCTCGGAATCATCATCCAGCAACCAGATTTTGAGCAGCGATCCCCAGAGCGACCAAACTGCCAGGAGCAGAAAGAATGCGAAGATGGGGGCGAGGTCGAGCCGATAGGTCGCTTCATAGTCCTGGAGGAAGGACAGTCCGGGAAGCTTGTAGAGCCGTTGCCCCAGCGTGGGCACAAGCTGACGCAAGCCTTCGGCGATGATCGAGAAGTAGACCAACCCCAACAGGACTTTTGATCCAATGTGCCAGACCACGTATCTGCATTTGGCAATGTTCAGCGGGCTGGCCAGCGACGACAGGAGCTGAGGGATACGACGGACGCGGGCTGCGACACTCTGCACCCCCCTGAGCAGCCGGCGCCAGATAAACTGTAAGTTGATCGAGAATTGATACAGCAACCGCTCGGTGAACGATGACGGCCTCCGAATACCTATCCGCGAAGATCGCTGATAGGTTCGGTGTGTTTTGCCGTTAATTGACGGTGCATCTCGCATTGAGCATCTCCTTTCGGTGAAAGCATTGAATTGAGAGACGACAACAGACATCTCCCACGGAACAACCAGTCCGGCGTCTCCGAGCAACCTGAACATCGCAATTCCAGCTATAATCAGGGCACGCGAAGAGTGTCGGATTGACAAGAGGAGTTCACCAAATCTGTCAGGGCACGTCGTCGAATCGATATCGCACTGAACTCGAAACCATCTCGCATTTTCATCAGCGATGACGAAAGCAACTCAAACGCTTGATTCACGACGTATCGTCGCTTTGCGTCAGAAACACTGCCTGACTCAAGAAGAGTTGG
The DNA here is from genome assembly GCA_020426505.1 of Planctomycetaceae bacterium. Taxonomy (GTDB): domain Bacteria; phylum Planctomycetota; class Planctomycetia; order Planctomycetales; family Planctomycetaceae; genus JAHBXU01. Next base: position 3,645 of record JAGQPX010000196.1, read on the forward strand.
CAGATAAGGCTGGGTGTACGAAAAGGACCGTCGAGAACGCCGAAGCGGGGAACGCGGTGCTTGTCGCAACAGCTAACAATTTTGCAGCCGTATTTGGTGTGCCGACGTCTTCGCTGTTCCTTGATCGGCCAGGGGATGAAAATGGAGACGAGCGACACTCCGATCGTGCTGGCATTGCCCCGTCGATGCCAGCACTGCTGATTGGACGGCAAGAGGACCTCAAACAGCTGCGATTGCGGATTCTGACCGCACTCGCCGCAAGTCAGGTCTCACACGAACGCGCCCTGCTGACCGTGCGAGGCTGGCCCGGAGTCGGTAAGACGACAATTGCTCGCGCCTTCGCACATGATGACGAAACGTCACGGACGTTTGCCGACGGTGTGCTTTGGACATCCCTTGGTCAGTCGCCAACGATCCGATCCACACTCGTCAGCTGGTGTACATCACTCAGCATAGAGATTGCCGATACCATGACCGACCGCCAGGTCAGCGAGCGGCTTGCTGGTCATCTGGCAAATCGGTCGATGCTGGTCATCATTGATGACGTCTGGCAGGTTGAAGATGCCAACCCACTTTTGATTGGAGGGCGAAACTGCGCTACGCTGCTGACAACACGTCTTTCCAGTGTGGCTGACGCACTTTCCTCCAAAGACGGCGATGTCTACCCACTCGGTATCCTCAGCGAAACTGATGCTCTGCAGGTACTCAGAGTCCTCGCTCCGGATGTCGTGAAGAAGTTCAAGCGAGACTGCCAGGAACTCGTGAAGAATCTTGAATGTTTGCCTCTGGCATTGCAGGTCGCGGGGCGAATGCTCCGCATCGAATTCCAGCGGACAGGGGTTGTGAAGCCACTGCTCACGGAACTCTACGAGGACGCTCGGCGAATCATGTCCGCGCCGGCTCCTGCTGATATGCAAGCGTTGCAGTCTGACACTGCTCCTTCGGTGATCGCGCTGTTCAATCGAAGCACCGACCTCCTGGATTCGGTTACCCGCGAACGATTCGCGATGTTAGCCCCATTTGCTCCAAAGCCCGCCATGTTCGAACTGGATGACATTGAAGCAATCTGGGAGGTCGAAGATGCACGACCGACTGTTGGCGAGTTAGTCGATCGAGGGCTGCTGGAATCATTGGGAGGCGGGCGGTTTCAGATACACGCCCTACTCGTTCTCCACGCGCGAACTTTGTGTACGGAATAAGCCATGACGAGTCTGCGCGAGATATCCCTTCGGCACAGTCGGTGGTTTCTGCAACGATTGATGAATCTCTCAGAACGTTTTGGCGAGCACTCGATCAAATCGGACGAATGTCTCGGAGAGATGAGCAGAATATGGGGCCAGACTCAGGCGGGTCAGTCGTGGGCCAGTGAGCATTGCCAGACCGATGCAGCCGCAGCCTTTCTGGCGAGCGGATATGCCGCTCTGTGTGCCGACACTGGAACGTCGCTCCTCGAAATCCATCAGACTCAGCCACTGCGTGCAGCGTGGCTGGAGGCAGGTGCGACAGCCTGCAGTGCAATTGGAGATCAGTCGGGAGAAGCGATCCATCAGTACAATCAAGGTTTGGTACTGCTTGCAATGAGGCGAACCGGAGAGGGGATTCTGTGCATTAAGAAGGCACAGCGAGCCTTTTGTAAGCTCGGAGATGCCGCCGCCGAGTCTGCAGCGCTGAACGGGCTTGGTATCGCGTGCACTGCGATGAGGAAACACCGCCAGGCCATTCGTTACCATTGGCGCGCCCTGCGGATCGCAGAAGCGAGTGACAACAAGCATGACGAGGCCGTCACGTTGGAGTTTCTTGGATCAGCGTATCATGCGGCCGGAAAACGAGAGCAGGCGATCAAGTTTCTCACAGAGGCGGTCGAGGAACTCAGGGGTCAGGGCAATCAGAGGAGCGAGGCCAACGCAGTTGTGAAACTGGCCACCGTGTACATTGATGAAGGTGACATGGAGGCAGCTCGACGGCTGTCCCGGGAGGCGGTCTCGCTCATTCGAGATACGAATCTTGGCGCTGACGCGTCCCTCCTTCAGAGCCGGATCGCAATGCTTCTTCTCCAAATCGATGATTCCGAAATTGACGAAATCCTGGCTGGAGCGCTCGACGACTCCCGAACAGAGAACAACCGACTTGCCGAAGCAATGATGCTTCTTGTTTCAAGTGTTGTCATGGCGAAACAAGCACGACACTCAGATGCGCGGCGGGCTTGTGAGGAGGCGAGTGAGATTTTTCGCTCCGTCGATTTTCCGCCAGGGGAAGAACTGGCTCATCGAATGATGTGTCGCCACGAAGACGACGCAGTCACAGGTCGATGCTGAATGACGGAGTGTGAGTTCACAGATAGGTCATGAACATAACGCCTTTCGCGATCGACATCAGCTTTTGCTTGCTGAAGCCAAGAAGGTATGCGTGACTTAACAGAATCTGCATTGAACTAAACCGCTTCGCGGTGGGCTGGTGTCGGTGGCTTGTTTGCTGCATTCAGAGCCCGGGAGGGGACCGATGATTCAGCTGTGTCGGTCGTCTGCGAATGTGATGATGGTGCCAGCATCACTGATGCAGGTCGTGCATTGCTGAGGGTCAATCGGCGTTCTTGAGCACGACGAATGGATGCTGCATGCGTGCAGACTCAGGGCGTGCATCTTTCAGTGGACCAATTGTTCCTCTCACTGAAAGGTGACTGCCATGACGCCCCTCCGCCGCCGCATGCTTGATGAGATGGAGTTGCGAAACTTCACGGACGACACCAAGAAGAACTATGTCAATGCTGTTTCACAACTGGCTCGATACTTCGACAAGTGTCCATCGAAGATCAACCAGGAGGAATTGCGGCGGTACTTGCTTCATCTGCGGACTGAGAGGCGAGTCGCGAACAGTACGTACACCTTTCATCTGTGCGCGCTGCGGTTCTTCTACACGCACACACTGAAACGTCGGACGTTTGTCGAGACGATCCCTTTCCCCAAAGGCGAATCAAAGCTGCCGGTGGTGCTGAGCCGCGAAGAGGTCAGTCGTTTCTTGGGAGCATTGCACAGCCTCAAGTATCGCGTCATTTTCATGCTCGCCTATGGTGCCGGACTTCGTGTCTCGGAGGTGATCACACTCCGTGTCACGGATATCGACAGCGAACGGATGCTGGTTCACGTCCGCAAGGGAAAGGGAAACAAGGATCGGAACGTGATGCTCTCGCCACAGCTGCTGGAGGTGTTGCGGACGTATTGGCAAGCCGCTCGACCTGTTGATTTCCTGTTCCCCAGTCGCGGCCAGAGCGGTCATCTCTCACGGGTGTCTGTCTTCAATGCGACCAAAAAGGCCATGCAGGAAGCGGGCATTCGCAAGAACGTATCGCCCCATACACTCCGACATTCGTTTGCTACCCATCTGCTGGAATCGGGCACCGACCTGAGGACGATCCAAGTGCTGCTCGGTCATCGCAGCATCCGCACGACAGCGATCTACACCACAGTCTCCGAGCAGACCGTGAGAGCGACCACCAGCCCGCTCGATGAGTTACCAGGTCCGGTCGCACCGTCATCGCTCCAGTGATGGAGGCATCATTGGAAGTGGCCGACGTGTTTCGTCGTGCCCACGATCGGTTTCAGTCCCGCTACGGACAGTCCATTTCTCGTGCGCAGAGACGAGTGATGCGGGACATCATGCGCTGCCGAACCGCAGCTCTGGGTGGACATGCTGAACGGTGCCTCGACTGTGGACAGCAGCAGATCGCCTACAACTCCTGCCGCAACCGGCATTGTCCGAAGTGTCAGGCGGGAGCACGGGCCCAATGGATGGATGCACGGGCGAGTGAACTCCTGCCGGTGCCCTACTTTCATCTCGTCTTCACGATCCCATCCGAACTCGCTCCGCTCGCTCTCCAGAACAAGCGGATCGTGTACGGACTCTTGATGCGGACGGTCAGCGAGACACTCAAGGAAGTCGCCGCCAATCCGCGACACCTGGGGGCCGAGATCGGCGGACTGGCTGTGCTCCACACCTGGGGACAGAATTTGATGCACCATCCTCATGTGCATTGTGTCGTGCCGGCCGGCGGACTCGAACCGAGCGGGACGAAATGGCTTCCGTGTCAGAGATCGAAGCGAACCGGGAAGTTGTTCTTTCTCCCGGTGCGTATCCTCAGTCGTGTGTTTCGCGGCAAGTTCATGGCCGGTTTGAAGCGGGCGTTCTCTCGTGGACGACTCCAGTTCCACGGCCACATTGCGGGGCTGAGTGATCCTCGCCAATTCGAGCAGCGATTGAACGCAGCGGTCCGACAGGATTGGGTCGTCTATGCCAAGCGTCCCTTCGGCAGCCCTAAACAAGTTCTGAAGTATCTCGCTCGTTACACACACCGAGTGGCCATCGCCAACAGCCGTCTCGTGCAACACGTTGGCAACAAGGTGACGTTTCATTGGCGAGACTATGCTCACGAGGCACAGGGGAAGCTGATGACGTTGGACGATGTCGAGTTCATTCGCCGGTTTCTGCTGCACACGCTCCCCCGAGGCTTCCACCGCATCCGTCACTTCGGCTTCCTGGCAAACCGCCATCGTGCCGAAAAGCTGAGGACGTGTCGTGATCTGTTGAGCGTCACGTCAGAGAAAGTGACCGCGACACTCACAGAAACATCCGGTGATGATGACCGTCACCCGACCGTCGTCTGTCAGGTCTGTGGCAGCAATCGCGTGCTGCGGAGCGAGGTCCTACCATGCCCCCCGTTACAGAGTCGTCAACAGCCACTCAACTTCGTGCCGACAAGAGTCCCGCTTCTGGACAGCTCCTGATGTATGTCAACGCGACATCGCGGCTAGTCGATGGTTACCCGCCGGGTGATCGTACTCACCGTGTGTGCAGCCCTCACAGTACCTCAGATTACACGTCGTCACACCCACGACAACCGATGCAGCATGACATTGCGTTTCGCGAATGCGCCTGCATTCAATCCGTCTCTTGGTCGTCGCCTGAGACTCACCATCAGACGGCTCTCATTCAATCCCCATAGCGGGGCCGCCCCCTCGGTTTAGTCCAACGCGTCGTATGCGTCGGGCAAAGTCCGCACAAGAACCGTCCGTCAGCCGTCCCAGTGAAGTGGACCCCGATTTTCGG
>JAGQPX010000197.1 GCA_020426505.1 Planctomycetaceae bacterium
GCAGTTTGTAAACCGCGTTGCAGTCGACTTTGCGCTTTCGGCTGCGGGCGTAACCGAATCCTTCTGGATCGATCGTCACACCGTGAGAGGTCAGGGCAGAGTGTGTGAACCGCTCGGCGATGTCCCAACCGGACTGCACCAGCCAGTGCGGGGCGTTGCGGCACGCCTCGTCGAATAGCGGCCAGAGTTCGTCGCGGTCTTCAGGGTGAAGTCCGCTGGTGAGTGCCAGGGCGTCGAGCCAGTGACGATCGACGCCGGGCATTCGGGCAAGTGCGTCGTAGCACCACCAGGCGACGTCGCCGTCGGAGAGCCCCCAGATTGCAGTTGGCTCCGGGCCGTTGATCGTGTCAACGATCCACTGGCAGGCGTCGCGCCCGGTCAGAAACCCGGCGCGGTAATCACTCAGATCCGTGGTCTCCCACGACTCGGGCCAGTGATCCCACGTCATAATCGGCCGCGTGTCGTTTTCCAGGTGTTCACACTCTGCATCCCAGCAGACCTTGGCCTGGAGGTTTGTCCCTTTCAGCCGCTCGTAGAACGCCGGATCGAAGTCGACGTATGGCTGCTGCCGCGCAGTGAACACGGCGACGCGGAACACATCGCTCCGAAACAATGTGCAGCCGAACCCGTTCCCCTCGACGAGGTCATACCGCAGGCTGGGCTCACCCCGGTCAGCCCAGCGGGCGATGACGTCAGCCGTGTTGTCCGTCGAAGCATCATCGACGACGACAATCTCGTCTGGCCGACGACTCTGTCGAATCACGCTTTCGAGGCATCCAGAGGGCGCTACGGCTTTCATGGCTGCCAACTTCCAGGCAACTAATCGGTCGCCCGGAGAGGTGACCGAGGTGATCCTGCCAGAGTTCGGCGTGCCCACTGTGCCAGTCGCTTGTGAATTGCAAGGCTGTCTCCTCGTTCAACTGAACTCAGCCCGTGGGCGCTGTCCGCCCACCGTTGTCTTCCGTCAGTAGAACGTCGCCAGCGTCTTGCGAGGCTCAGGACCGGTGTTGCGGGCGACGGCATGGAACGAGATGTCGCTCGGTTCGAACAGCACCAGCCGGTTGAACCTGGGCGTGATCCGTTTCAGGCACTCGCGGCCGTCGGCGCTCCACAGTTCAAATGCCCCTCCCCAGTCCGCCGCAAGCGGTTTGTGGCCGTGGGACGATGGGTTGGTTGTGCTCCGGACACCGGTCACTACTGCGCCGCCCGGTCGCGGTTGCCGGTGAAGTTCTTTCAGACGTTGTTTACACGACAACTCGAAGCCGCCCAGCAGGAAACTCCACAGCAGTGGAAATGGCTTGGTCAACATGAGGTCAAAGTCTTCGATGGCACAACCATGACTTCATTCTCATCAATGATATGAAGGAGCAAGTGAAGATGGTGACGGGAATTGCAGCGGAGTTTGAGACGATTGATCTGGGCGACGAGCGGTTGAATCAGCGGTCGTGATCGTTATTGCAAACCCTTCATGCCCGTCCGCAGGCCAGCATCAACGCGGCCTGTGATGGCTGGGACGAGACGAAGGCCGCGTATCGATTGTTCGACAACCCCCACATCGATCCGGACGAGATTCTGGCGGCTCATGCCCGGGCGACCAGAGACCGGATTGAAATGGAGTCCGTCGTCTGTGTCGCTCAGGACACCACAGAATTGGATTTCACCAGCCATCCTCCTGACAACATGGGGTGTCTGAATCGTCAGGAACGGCGCGGTTTTTATGAACATGCGCAGGTGGCCTTCACGCCCGAAAAACTTTGCCTGGGCGTGCTCGATGCCGAATTCTTCGACCGGGCTCCGGAAAGTCTGGGGCGGACTGGCGAACGGACGGCCGATCCGATCGAGATGAAGGATCCCTTTCGCTGGCTCAAAGGCTATCGACTCTGCTGCGAATTATCAGCGGAGTTCCCCGAAACACAAGTGGTTTCGTTAGCCGACCGTGAAGGAGACATTTACGACATTTTTGTCGAAGCCCAGGAACACGAAACGCCAGCCGAGTTTGTCATCCGAAGTCAACAACCTCGCAGCTTGAATGAGCAGGACAAGGAACATGGCCCGGCGGCCTGGAAGAAGATGCGTGCGAAAGTGGCCGAGTCAGACGTCATGACCACTCGGCTGATCGATCTGCCGGCCACCCCCAAACGAGCCGCTCGCACAGCCGTGCTGGAGATTCGGGCCTTGCGATTCACCATCAGACCGCCGCATGCCCGTAGCCGGCTTCCCCAAGTGGAACTGAGTATCGTTCTCGTTGATGAGGTGAACGGCCCTGAAGACGGCACCGACCGGAACTGGTTGCTGTTCAATTCGTTGCCAGTTGATCATGACCAGGCTGTTCTCCGGATCATTGACCTGTATGTTGCCCGCTGGCCGATCGAAGTCTTCTTTCGGGTGCTCAAAACAGGCTGCAAGGTGGAGGAGATTCAACTCGAGAAAAAAGCTCGCCTGAAACGAGCCCCGATGTTTTACCAAGTCATTGCTTGGCGAATTCCGTATCTCACGTTTTTGGGAAGGGAATGCCCCGACCTGCCGTGTGATGTGGTGTTCAGCGAGGCAGAATGGAAGTCAGTCTGGAAGATTGTGGAGCAGGACGATCCCCCCGAAGCGGCTCCCCCATTGGAAGAGTT
>JAGQPX010000198.1 GCA_020426505.1 Planctomycetaceae bacterium
TGCCCTACGGCGGCCTCAAACACAGCGGCATGGGCAAAGAGGGACCAAAGTACGCGATCCATGAAATGACCGAGGAAAAGATGGTTGTGGTGCATCTGTCATGACAAGCTCACAACACAAGAAAACGAGAATCGGCCTCATGTTATTGGCTATTGGTGGGTGTGGAGCTTTGCTTCTCCATCCACGGATTCAAGGCGCTCGATGGGTGGCCCGAGTTACAGAATCACGCAACAACCTCAAACAGATTGGACTCGCCGCACACAACTACCACGATGTGTACAGAGTCTTGCCCCCCGGAGGAACGTTCGCAGAGGATGGGACACCGCATCACAGTTGGCAGACCAGGCTTTTGCCCTATCTCGACTCGTCCCCTCTGTATAGCAAAATCGATTTCGATCGCCCTTGGACCGCGCCGACCAATGAGGAACCATTCTCGACTGACTATCCAATATTCCTGAATCCGTGCGAACCTCATCCAGAGCCAATCAATGGCTACGCTGCGAGTCAATATGCTGGAAACAGTCAGCTACTCAGGCGAAACGGGGAATTGGCGATCCCCGACATCAGGGATGGAACTTCAAACACCGTACTGGCTGGGGAAGTCGGATCGGGATTCAAAGCGTGGGGAGATCCCACAAATACACGTGATCCCTCAGCGGGAATTGGCCAATCAGCGGAGCAGTTCGGTTCGTCTGTTCTTCCACGGGTCATGTTTCTGATGGTCGATGGGAGTGTGCGTGCGACTTCGCCAAATATCGATCCAAAGATTCTGAAGGCCATCAGCACACCTGACGGTCACGAAGACATTTCTGACGAATCTTGGTGAATGCTGTCGACCTTTGGAGAAACAGACGGTCACACCCGATCTCGTAGCTTGCGACCCGGGACGCCGATATAGAGACCGGGGTTGGTGATGTCGGTCGTCACGACGGTGCCGCCGCCGGTTTGGGTGCCGGTGGTGATGCGGATGTTGTCGATCACCGTCGTGCCCACGCCGAGGAAGCAGTCCTCCTCAATGGTAATGAACCCGGCGAGGGTCACGCCCGGGCCACAGAAGCTGTTGGCTCCGATTGATGTGTCATGTGCGATGATGCAGCCGGGGTTGAAGTAGCAGTTCTCAGCGACACTCACTCCGCCATCGAACACACAACCGGCTCCGACGATTGTGCCGGCTCCGAGTGTGACGGTCGGTTCGAGGTGAGCCGCCGGGTGGACCAGGGAGGGAAACGGAATTGTTGCCGTGAAGCGTTCAAAACACTGTCGACGGAAGTCGATGTGCTTGTAGCCGATGCCGACAAGAAGTGCGTCGAATGTGCCCTGGCCGCGTTGAGCTTCGATGTCGTCGATAGGACCGAGAATGGGGCCGCCGTTCGTGTTGGTGCCGACTTGCTGAAAGTCATCGAAGAAGCCGGCGACTTCGTAACCGCCGTGTGCGCGGGCGATGGCTGCGATCTGTTGGCCGAGGTCACCGCCGCCGATGATTGCGAGTTTAGGCATCGGTTGTCTCTCCGAAATTGGTCAGCTCACGCACGGAGAACAGCGGACGGCGTTTGGACTCGCGGTAAATGTTGCCGACGTAGATGCCGATGATCCCGAAAAAGAAAATCTGAATGCCGAAGCCGGTGATCATGATGACCACCAGCGATGGCCAGCCGAGTTCGAACTCCATTACGAACAGTCGCAGAAACACCAGGAGACAGGCGAGGAACACGCCGACGGCCAGTAGCACGATGCCGAACCGGGTCGCCATCCGCAGGGGGAGATCGGAAAAGTCAAAGATCGCCTTGAAGGCAAGTTGCATCTTGCGGCGGAAGTTGAACTTGCTCACCCCTGCAAAGCGTTCCCGCTGCGAGACGAGAATCTGCGTCCGTTTCATGCCGACTCGCATGAACAGACCCTCGATGAAGCGATTCGTCTCGCCGTAACGGAGGAACTCATCGGCGAAGCGTCGCGAGCAGATGCGCATCACGGCGAGCGGTCGCGGGAGATCGAGGCCGGTGAACTTCTCAAGAATGAACCAGAAGATCTTCGAGAACAGCACGTTCAGAAAGCTGTCCCGCTTCTCCTTGCGAACACCGAACACAAGATCATAGCCGTCACCCTCCTGAATCTTGTTCACGAAGTTCATGATCTCGTCGGGCGGGTCCTGCAGGTCCGGGTCCATGTAGAGCAGGTAATCCCCCTTGGCATACGTGAAGCCGGCTGTGACGGCGGACTCCTTTCCGTGATTGTACGAGAACTCAACAAGACGAATGCGGTCGTTGGTCTGGATCGCCTGCTTGATCAGTTCGACCGTGCGGTCCCGGCTGCCGTCGTCGACGAACACGATCTCGTAGTTGAGGCCGTGCTTCTCCAACTCGCTTGTCGACTCGGCAATGAACTGCTCGATGCACTCCTGCTCGAAGTACACGGGCACGACGAGACTCAACAGAAAGTCGCGATCAGCTAGCGAGTCATTCTCGGTCGTCACGACGCGTCGCTCCAGTAGCGGTCCATCTGATGGAGTGAGGTAATCCGGTGCTCCCCAAAATAAGGAAACAGACCGTGTCTGTCGATCAGGACGCTCTGCATGCCAACTTCACGGGCCGGAGCAACGTCGAGCCGGATCGAATCGCCTACGAACAGGATCCGTTCTGCGTCATGTCCACACTGCTCGATCGCGTGCCGAAACAGGGCCGGATCGGGCTTGGCGGCCCCGAAATCAGCGGAGCCGATGGTCCATTTGAAGTCGAACGGCAACAGGTCCGCCAGCTTGTCGAACAGCGAGTGATCCCAGTTCGAGATGATGCCGATCGGCACCGGAATGGACTCGAGGGCCTCGACGTCTGCGAACGGTCGCCAGTCGAGGTGACGGCATCGTTCGTACATCTCTTCTGCAATTGCAGGATCAGGGTACACGCCCAGTGTCTCCAGAAGGCGAACGTTGAAGTTCAGGTAAAAGTCGCGGTTGGTGTGATCGGGAAAATGAATCAACTCCCGCGCGGCCTTGTGAGCCCGGCGGATGGCTGACTCGTCACACGCGATGCCTCGTGCCGTGAGGACGCCGAGGAGGCTGGGCATCAACTCCGGCTTCTCCAGCAGCGTGTCGGCGACATCGAAGAATACGCAGTCGATCATCGGAGGTGGAGTTCTCGCGTAGCTAAACTCGCCAGAGTTCAGATGTTGATGCGGTCACAATTGGACAGGCTGAATTCTGGCGAATCCAGCTACGTTGAAGGTCAGAACAGATAGGATCCATCGTCACCGGCGGGGAGTGAGCCAAGATCACCGCCGGGGTAGATGATGTCCATCAGGATACGGATGGCGGCTCCCGGTTTGAGTGTCCATGCACTCGGCAATTGATCAAGTAGCCACTCCTCAATGCCCCAGCGGACGTCCTCGAAACCGAACTGAGAGCGTATCGAATTCGTGCCAGAGTAGCGGCAGTTGATCTCGAACGGCACGAGTCGGTCGTCGTCCGTCAGGATGACCTGCACGTTGCAGGGGCCACGGACATCGAAGTTCTCTGTGATCGCTTCGATGAGTGGCTCGACGAGTCGGTCGTACTCGGTCGTTGTGGCACAGCGTTCGGTCGCACCGGCAGCGAGTTCCCGCTCGAAGGTGATGTGTCCGTGAATGTCTCGTGATTTGGTAACGTAGAAAGCTGTCGTCAGCTCTTTGCCGAGGATCAACTGCTGGACCATGCACGTGTCATCAAAGGCAGTCGGGGCAGCAGGGTTGATGTGCAGGCCGCGCGACCCGCGTCCTTCGCGCGGCTTGACGATCAGGCTGTCGAACTGCCCGTCATATTCACTTGGCAGACAGCCATCAGCGAACGGAATGCCGACGCTGGCAAATGCGTGACACGTCTGTAATTTGTCGACAAACAGGCGTGCCACGTCTGGTGGTGTGCCCAGCACGGTTGGCAGGTCGGACGCAAGTTCGCCGATGTAGACGACTTCATAGTCCGTGCCGGGAATGATCAGGTCGACGCTCTCCTGCCGACAGATGTCGATCACCCGATCAGCGAAACCGTCGTCGTAGCAGTACGGCACACGGTGAGCAGCATCACAGAAGTGATGGCCCGCAGTCGCGTCGCGGATGTCGGTCCCGACGAGCCTCAACTTGGGAAAGGCCGCACGGATGTTCCGCAGGATGCCCTGCCCCACGTTGCCCCCGATGCCTGTGACGAGAATGGTCTGCGACATCACGCCTCCTCCAGCATCCGCGAGATGCCATCCTGCAATGTCACCAGCGGTCGAAACTCAAAGGCGGCATCCCACTTCGCTCGTGAGTAGGCAAATGACGGGCTGTCATCGTTGCCGGTCAACTCGACAGGGATGCCACCCATTTGTTTGGCAATGACTGTGGCGACATCACGATTCGACAACGAGTCCCCCTGAACCGCGTTAAACGTGCCGGCTTGCTGCGACTCGGCAGCCGCGAGCAACATGCCGACCGCGTCGTCCACGTTCAGATAGTCCTGCTGACGTGAACCATCGCCGAAGAGTGTGAGTCGGCCTGCTTCGCGACCTTGGGAAATCAGTCGGGGAATGAATGTCGGGGCCATCATGCCCGCTCCATAGAGTGAGGAGAACCGCAGCACGACCGCGTTGTCGTGCGCGGCGACCATACGTTCCCCCATCGCCTTCGACAACCCATAAACGTTTGGCTGATGAAGTGGATGCTCCTCCGTAACGGGCAACGACTGTGGTGTTCCATAGACAGAGACCGACGAGGCATACACCAACCGTATGCCCGGGAATCGCTCGGCGACCTGTGCCGGCAGCAGAATGTTCGAGGCAACGAGTTCGGGGGTGATCCGATCAATGTCGCCGTAGGGGATCACCGCAGCAAGCAGAAAGGCTGTGTCGAAGTCGTCCTGCGACCGCAACATCTCGTCCGGCGTCCAGCACGGTCCGTCGTTGACTCCACCTCTGCGCGACCGGCTGACCCCCTGAACTTGCACGCCGCGAGTGAGCAGTTCGTTGACGAGGTGACGTCCGACGAAGCCGCGCGAGCCGATGACAAGTGCTGTCTGCATCGTCACTGGATGTTGTCAGATTCGAGGCTCAAAATGTCGGATTCGTGTCGCGGCTCAAAGGCATCGGGCTCGAAGGACACATCACATTTGCCGTTCTTCCAGTGCAGCATGCCGACCGGTCGCCACTTGTGAGTGAGTTGTTCGTCATAGTAGCCCTCCTGCCACTTGCTGAGCGGGTCACACTCACGCCGCATCACCAAGAACCGCTGGTCCTGGAAACCGAGGTCGTTCTTGCCGAGCCACCATGCTGAGATATTCCGCAGGCCCGAACTCATCATCTTGGCATTTGGTTTCGGATTGGAAACTCGCCAGTTCCAGTTGACCCACAGGCGCCCTGACCAGAGCAGTGAACCCTGCCCCTGTTCATTCGAGATGGGCAACCAGGTCTGTCTGCCGACGCTGTCGACGTGAACGAGCGTGAAGAATGCCTCGTACCCGTCGAAGTGAAAGTCCATGAACACAGGATGGGGTGTGACGCCGAGCAGAGTCCGCGAAGCATAATGCGATTGATGTGCGAGAGTCTGAAATGGTCGCAGAACTGACGCCAGCGCGTTGCCTCGACTCAGGGTTTTGGCAAGATCCGAACGGGTTGTTTGCACGAATTGAGCGACGGTTACGATCAGGGCGAGTGCCCCGACGATGACGGCGTTGCGTTGAATCGCACGTCGTCGACTCAACACCAACGCAGCATTCGATTGAGATGTGTCATCGGCCTGCAACGCCTGTCCGGTGTCTCTGGCCGGAATGCGGGAGCCAAGCCAGGCCCACCACGAATCGGGCACCAGCAGTACATAAAGGGCAGCCACTGCCAGTCCGAACCAGGGGATCGGAAACGTGATCACGATCCCCAGATGCAGACCCATGCCGATGATCAGCAGCAGCGGACGCAGCTTGTCGAACCACATGGCCACGATGAACACCACCTCAAACAGGAGCGTGAGATATCCCAGCGTGACCATGATCAACTTGAGGTCAAGCAGCCAACTCATACTCCAGTATGTGTTGTGAGGCAGCGACGCGGGACGCCACATCCCAAGCCCGGCCATCCACATTGGAGAATCAAGTTTGTAGAACACGGAATCGAAATACACGAGAGCGATTCCGACAAGGATCAGTGCATCGTAATGCGCTCGCGGAACTGTCGTGGGAGGTGCGGGCAGGCCCTCTTTGGCTGCCCGCCTTCTCGCCGACCATGCGTCAATCGAGAGCGATTGCTCTACCGGAACAAACAGCAGAAACAGCCCGATTCCTGTGTAGACATAGTCGACGTGGTATTCCCAGTAGCCACTGACGCTGAATGTCAGCAGTGTGGCGACATAGTTGGCGACTGCGGCCTGCCGGGTGAATAGTCCAAGGGTCAAGCATCCGATTGCGACCAGCCACATCGCAAAGAAGGGAGCCAAATGCATCTGGCCCGGCACGATGTAGGGGATCGGGTCAAACAGAAGACGCCGCAGGTAGATCAGCTGAAACACCTCACACATCAGTGTGAGCGAGTAGAGGATGCGGAAGACTGCCAAGCCCGTTGCGGCGCGGGGCTGCATGAAGAATTCTCGGAGACGCTCGGTTCTCGACATCATTCGTCCTGACGCGGCTTGAAGTCATCCCTGGTGGTTGGCGTGATGCTACAACATCCGTGTGGATGACGGCAATCCGCGATCCGCCTTCATCCCTGAGGAAGATGGATCGCTCACAACGTCTTGTCGAAAAACAGAGTTGCCTTGCCGTTTGGTTCGCCAAAGCCGTGCCGACGGTACAGCCGTTGGGCAGCCTCGTTCGTTTGTCGCACCTCGAGTGTCACCTTGCAGGCACCGCTCTCGCGAGCGCGGCGGCAGACCTCCTCCAGAAGTCGACTGCCGATCCCTCGATTGCGATGTTCCGACAGCACCGCCAGATCATGAATGTTGATTAGCGGTTGTGCTGCGAACGTGGAGAACCCTCGAAAACAGACGGCAATACCCACCGGTTGCTCATCCACCGTCGCCAGCAACACTAAGCCTCCCGGCTCATTCCGCAACCCGTCGATCAGCCTTTCCCGGCTTGATGTGGGGAGCGGCTGTGCTCCTTCGATCGGCTCCTGAGCATACGCATCGATCAGATGGACCACCGCCTCACAATCCGCGGGGTCGTTCCAGTCCGGTTCACGAATGGTCGCCTGCGACATCAGTCGTTCCAGTTCGAGGATGAGACGAGTATCATAGTGTTCCTGGAGGAGATGCCCTATGGACTCTCGCTGGTTCGTGCCGTTGATCGTTCTGTGCAGCGTACACACCTTGTTAGCGGGTGAGCTGTCAACTGCGACTACGAATAGCCACTTCAACGTTCTGGTCTTCGAACCGAAGACGCCCGTCTTCATGCGTTTGCATGTCGAGTTCGATCAGGGGCAGACGCTCGCGGACAATCGTGCTCAATACGCAGGCCTATGGTTCGATCAAATTGACACGAATTCGGACGGGGTGCTTGATGACAGCGAGGCTCCGCACGTGCTGACTTTCGGACGCTTCGATGACGTCACCGGAGAGGTCGGCGACGAGTGGCGACGTTTCGACGTTGCACCGACGGATGGAACGGTCTCGATGGCGGAATTCGCCGCACACGTGAACGCCGCGATGGGGAGTGGCCTTTCCATCTCACGACGACAGCGACGAGCCTCGCAGACCGTCGTGATCTACCCTCGACTGGATGTTGACGACGATGGTCAGGTGTCGACCGACGAACTCACCGAGGGATTGGCCTTGCTGGAGCCGTTTGATTTCGATGATGACGAGACACTGAGCGCCGCTGAGTTGCAACCGTTTCCCGCATCTATGCAGGCATCTCAGATGATGTCGATGCGTGCAGAGCAGTCCCCCTTCATCGTGCTCAACGACAATACCGATCGAGTGGACGTCGTTCGGCGATTGCAATCTCAATACGGCGACGGAATGTCGGACGTCGAATGGGAGCAGCAGCTGAACTCACCTCAGCCCGACGTGGTCATCACGATTCAGTTCCCGAGTCGCCGTCCCAAACGGGTCGTCGCCGATTCGGAGACGGCTTCCGATCATGTGGACATCAAGGAAGAATCCAGTCGGCGTCTGTTGGCAATGACCCTCGGCGAACTCAATGTCGATGCAACCCTGCGCAATGCACAAGGCAGCATTGAGGGGATCAGCTCCCGGTATCTGAGGCTGCAATTCCAGTATGCCGATGCCGATCGCGACAAGCATCTCGACGCTCAGGAGTTCGGCAAGCTGGAGATCGACGATGCGAGCTTCTCTGCCGTCGATGCCGATCACGACGAGCGGATCAGCGAAGATGAAATCGCCACCTTCATCGATCAACGCGCCCTGCTCAGCCGCTGTCGACTGGAGATGATCATTGAGAACGACACAACGTCACTTTTCGAAGCGCTTGATCGTGACGACGACCGACGTTTGAGTCCGCGTGAGTTTCATGGCGGGATCGATCCGCTTCTCGCGTTGGATCGGAATGGCAACGGCAAACTGGCCGAATCAGAGTTGGTCACGAAGTACACACTCGAATTCGCAGTGACGCGTCCGGCTGAATTCGACGACCTTTCCGGCGGAGGGGCGATGAATGCCATGAACGCCGATGCACGACTCCCGATCCTGCGGCCGGTCACTCAAGGCCCCGAGTGGTTTCAACGCATGGACCGCAATCAGGACGGCGATGTCACCTGGAAAGAATTCCTCGGCCCACGTGCGACCTTCGATCAGTTTGACACCGATCGCAACGGCCTCATTGATGCCACCGAGGCCGAGTCAACGCCATGATCGCCTTGCGAATCCGATGATCGCTTGCGGATTAGCGACACGCCATACAGTCGATCATTTGCCGACTCACAATGCCCAGTCGACCGCCACCCGCACCTCGGAGTCGAATTGACGATCGTCATCGCCAATGATCGGCGTCGACCAACCGACCGACAGCGTGCCGCCGGTGCCGAACCTCATCACGCCACCGAGAACCAGGTTTGTCAGCGAGAAGTGATTGAAACTCTTGACAGTAATGTTGTTCCCCACGTCGACCGGCTCACCCGGTTCCAGTGAGCGGTTCCAGTGGACTTCCGCAAACGGCGCGAGTCCGGTGATCCAAGTGTCGCTTGCGTACACGGTTCGCTTGATCTGTTTAGAACCATCACATTCAAACATCGTCGTCTGGCTTCCGTTCTGATACACCCAGTAACCCAATGAAGCACTGGTGTACAGGAATGCAGAGTCATGAAGTTCATCCACTTCCTGGAGCGTTCCGGTCACATCGTTTCGGGCAAGGACTCGGTTGCCGCTCGTGTCGATGTCGGCCTGGACAACGCCGTTGGCAAACCAGCGTCCGTTGACATGGTTCGCTCCGATGAAAGGCAACACGTGGACCGATGTGTTTTCAAGAGCGAGAAACTCATTGCCGAACGCATCATGCACTGTGATGTCCGAGGCCGTCGGGAACGTCGCACTCACGCCGACGGCTACCGCTGAATTGCACGACTTCGCAACCAAAGCTTTCAGGGTCGTCACCACGTTGCCGAACTCGACCACGTTCGTGTCGGTCGAACCATCCGCTTTGATGTCGTGGTCCAGCGTTGCTGCAAATGGGAGTCGCACTTCGGCAGACATCTTCTGCTCGAAGAACGACATTTCGTAACCGGGCACGTACCGGTGGACATTCTCGCCCTTAACGGTCAACGGCACGTTGGTGAATCCGCTGTAGTTCAGAAACACCCTGTCACGCGGCAGGATACTCGTGTTCTCGACGAACTTCTGACGTCCGATCCCACCACCGGAGCCAGGACTGGGGAGAAGCACAAACAGGGCATCGTGAATGTTGAACAGCTGTTGTGCGGGAAGAACAACGCCGTCGTTCTCCGGAGTCTGTTGCAGGACATCGGCTGTCGTGCCCGAGTCCAACGCGACGAAAGGAACCTGATCGATCGGCACCAGATTGGCCGCATCGCCTGTGAAGTTGGTGCCGTCAAACTCGTTGAGAATCTGCTGACCGAGATCCACCGACGCCGTCGAGACCGAGACGGGCTGACCGGCGGAGTCGATGGCCAGATAGACTTCGGGCTGTGTCTCCAGCAGCATGTCCATGTCGATATCGTTGACGGCTCGGAAGTAGTCCAGCAGTCCGAGTCCCGGATCCAGAAGTCCCGGTTGGTACAGGATCGCCTGCGTCAGGATCTCTCCCGGCAGGATGATCGGCTCCGTCGTCGTGGCTCCGAAGAAGTCACCAACCATGTTGGGAGCGGTCGCCTGAGGCGAGGTCGCTGCGGTCGACTGCTGGGGAGTACTCGGATTGAACGTCGGCGGCGCCAACGCAGGAGCCGCTGGTTGTTGAGGTGCCGACCGTTGCTGCGGTGTTCGAGGCGAAGAGGGCGTCGACTGCGATGGCTGTCTCGGACTTGTCTGCGGCGAACTCGATGGCTGACGAGGGTTGGCCTGATTCGGAGAGGGCATCGCCGGCGTCGGAACGGATGGCGGCTGCATCTGCGGTGAACTCGGATACGATGGCGGCATCATGTAGGGCGGACAGACCATCCCGCCTCCGTACGATGGGCCGTACTGTTGAGGTGTCCCCAGTGTGACTGAGCCGGACTGATTCTGGCCGTAGGCCCAACCGGCAACGAGTGTGAACGCTGCGAGACAACGGCAGAGCGCCGCCAACTTCCCTGTGAATCGATTGCAGACCATCCATGCCCCCCAACGCACAGTCCGGCCAGAAGCCGCTCATGTGCAGATTGCTGTCATGCCGGACGAAACGAGAACCTCTGCGGATTACTCCGAAGAGTCCGGTTTTAATGGCATCGTCGTCAGAACCCGCACAGCTTGACACAATTCGCCGCTGGGAGCCGGAAAAGGGCGACGAATTCTCTAACGCAACGAGTCACGAACCCGGTTGGAATGGCACGTCGAGGATCGCCATCGTCACCCGCGAGATGCAGGAAAGACGATCCTGATCATCCGTGATCCGCACTTCCCAGACTTGCGTCGACCGGCCGAGATGAATGGGCCGGGCGACACCCGTCACATGCCCTTCGCGAACCGCGCGCAGATGGTTCGCGTTGATCTCCAGACCGACACACGACTGCTTCGTCGGATCGATCACAAACGTCGCGGCCCATGATGCGAGAGATTCGGCAAGAACGACCGATGCCCCGCCATGCAGAATGCCCGCAGGCTGCTTCGTCCGCGCATCGACCGGCATCCGACCAACAAGAAAGTCATCACCCGCCTCAACAAACTCGATCCCCAAATGATCGCTGACCGAGTTCCTGCTGAACTCCGTCGCCGCCTTCACGTCAACAGGCTGAGACCAGATTGCCATGGAATCCTCCGAATCCTCAGATGAAAGCGAAGATTCTAGCAACGCGGCGTAGGAATCTCTCGTTCCCACGGTCAGGCTTGGGACCAAGCGGGATCAAGCGATTGTAATCCCACGTTTCCCGGCTAAAATCGCCGTTTCGCTTCGTCGAACGGGAAAGGGTGACGACGTGACGAGTTTGCAGCAGAAGGGCCAATCGCAGGAATCCATGGGGCGAGATGAGGTCGTCCTCGTGCTCGACTTCGGGTCGCAAACGGCTCAGCTCATCGCCCGCCGTGTGCGGGAGGAGAACGTCTTCTGCCAACTCGTCAGGCACGACCTCTCCGCAGATCGCATCCGTGAGATCGCTCCGCAGGGGCTCATCCTCTCCGGCGGACCAGCCAGCGTCTACGCGGACGGTGCCCCGCAACCGGACCCGGCCATCTTTGATCTGGGCATCCCCATCCTCGGCATCTGTTACGGGATGCAGCTCATCTGCCGTGCCGAGGGGAGCGACGTTTCGCCCGGACAGTCGCGCGAGTTCGGTCACACGACATGTCGCACGGTCAAAAACGACCCCCTCCTGGATGGGCTACCGACCGAGTCGACCGTGTGGATGTCGCACGGCGATCAGGTGCAGGGACTCAGCGCACACTTCGACACGCTTGCCTCGACCGACACGTGTCCTAACACGACAATTCGTCACAAGACCAAACCGATCTACGGACTCCAGTTCCACCCCGAGGTGACGCACACAGAACACGGCAGCCGGTTGATCGGCAACTTCGTGAAGAACGTCTGCGGCTGCGCGGGCAACTGGAAGATCAGTTCGTTTATCGAGGAAGAGGTCAACCGCATCCGCGAGCGAGTCGGCAAGTCCCGAGTGATCTGCGGACTCTCCGGCGGCGTCGATTCGTCCGTCACTGCTGCCTTACTTTATCAAGCCATCGGCTCACAACTCTCGTGCATCTTCGTCGACAACGGCCTGTTGCGCAAAGGCGAGCGCGAACAGGTGCGTCAGGAATTCAGCAGTCACTTCAATACCGACCTGCATGTCGTCGATGCGAGACAACGCTTCCTCGACGAACTCGCAGGGGTCACTGACCCGCAGGCAAAGCGGCTCACCATTGGAAGGCTGTTCATTGAAGCTTTTCGTCACGAAGCAAAGTCCATCCCTGATGCCCACTTCCTCGCGCAAGGCACGCTCTACCCGGACGTCATTGAGTCCGGAGCCAGTGCAGACGGCCCGGCTGCCACGATCAAATCCCATCACAACGTCGGCGGCCTCCCCGACGAGTTGGGCTTCGAACTCATCGAACCATTGCGAGATCTGTTTAAGGACGAGGTCCGCAAGATGGGCCTCGAACTCGGACTGCCGGAGGACCTCATCTGGCGACACCCGTTCCCCGGCCCGGGCCTCGCCGTCCGCTGTCTCGGTGAAGTGACCGAGACACGTCTGGAGACTCTTCGTGAAGCGGACGCCGTGTTCATCGACGAACTCCGCAAGGCAAACCTCTACCGCGACGTGCAACAAGCCTTCGCCGTGCTTCTGCCGCTGCAAACGGTCGGAGTGATGGGGGACGCCCGCACGTACGAAGACGTCATCGCTCTCCGCTCAGTCGACACCGACAACTTCATGACGGCCGACTGGTCCCGCCTCCCCTATGACCTGCTCCAGCGAGTCTCGACCCGCATCATCAACGACGTGCGAGGCGTGAACCGCGTGGTCTTCGACGTCAGCAGCAAACCGCCTGCAACGATCGAGTGGGAGTGAGATCGATCGTCTCTCGATCTCTCCCATGGCTGGACTCGCCAGAGTTCAGACTTCGGAGGTGTGAGCCAACCTGACGACTGGATTCTGGCGCGACCAGCAAAATTGATCGTGCCATCGCCCTGTTCTCTTGAGGGGGCTGCAAGGGAATTCGACCAATTTCAAAAAAACGTCAGATCGGCTGTAAGGTTCTTTTTTGCCACTCGTATTTAAGGGTGACAGAGTGTTCCAGTGGTTAGCGGCGAGCGAAACATCTTCGCTCGTCCGATCCGGGGGACTTGTGGCCGCTCTGCTGTTGACACGGCAGCCGCAGAGTCGCGATTGCAATCCCAGACAAGCCCCCCACTGTGGCCGCGAAGCCTGATCACCGGACACACTCCGTCACCTCGGACCGCGCGGTCCACTCTTTTGAGTCGGTAATCACAAGAAAAACACGACACGACAATCGAACAACCGTTAGCCGCGAGCCAACGGCGAGCGCCACATTCGACTTTCGGATGATGGACCGCCGCCACCGCTGGTTCCGCGTCCGGGTGCCGCTGCTGACTTGCATGGCAGTACGCTCTCGGGGTGAACGTCGATGGTGAGCTGTCATCTCGTCGTGACCCAGTTAGGTCATGTTGTCTCGGCGGGAAGTTTGTCAGTCCTGACCACCATTCCATGAGCTAAATAGATTCAGACGAACCGTCCGGGTGCGAGTCCGGTGATCCGCCTGCTCCGGGCACGACATCGTGGTCGTCTTCTCAGATCATGGTCATCGGTGAGGTCTGACCCGTGAAATATGCCTTGGTAGTCTCCGGAATTCTGGGTGGAATCGCTCTGGCGGCTCCCATGCTGGTTGTGATGGGCTTTGTGCTCTTGATCATCCCCGGAGTGATCCTGCTGGCTGCTCCGACAGTCTTCGTTTATCTGGCGATGACGGCATTGATCCGCAAGCGGTTGTCGGGTGAGCCCGGGTTGATCAGCACAATCGTTGCGATGGGTATTTCCCTGTTGATCGGCTGGATCGTCATGCAACCGTTCCATGCTGCCGAGTCGGCGAAGTATCAAGCGAGTCTCTCGCCAGACATCACCTCTGCGGAGCCCATCCAACTCCACGGACATGTCCGAATCGAAATGGATCACCGCCGCGGCGAACCGGAATGCGACTCCCTCTGCGCAGCGATGCTCGACCTGCCAGCCGTTGAGAGCGTGACCGTCGAATCGTCCAGATTCACGAAAGATGGCAAAGTGAGCCGGAGAGCCGCGTTTGAACTTGTCTCGAAAACCGGTCACCCGGACCCCGGTCTGTTTCCGATCGAACCGGGCAACATCCTCCGCGAAGATCCACGCTTTCGTGGAACCTTCCGGGGGCGCGAAGTGATAGCCGCGGCGAAAGCCGTCGAAGCAGGATGGGCCTTGCGTCTTGCAGGCGACCAGCGAATCGTTCCCTCGAAGCCAGTCGCTGGAGAGGAGGCCGACTGGCTGATTCGATTGAACATCTCACGTGAGCCGGCAGAGCCGAAGATTCGTCGCGTCGAGGTCGTCGATGGGGAAGGCACCGTTCGCTTTCGAAAGACTCACGTGGAACACCTCATCCCTGCCCGGATGTTTTACTTCGGATTTGACGTCCACATGGGGAGTGGCACTGTCGCCGGTGCGTCTTTCCATGTTGGCAGGCAGAAACGGGAAACCAGCCATCTTTGGCTCGATTTGGAACCCACATTGCTCGGCGCGATCGAACTGTCCGACCCTGCTGCTGACGACACACTCTTGACTCGCCTGCGCAGAGAAGTCGAACTCACACTCGACGATCCAGACGCCTCTCCGGCTCGACTCGATCTGACCCGACGCTGGCTGGCCCTCTTCTTCTTCGATGCGGAGGAGACAGACGCTCCGTTGATCGCACGCATTCTCGCTGACAACCGCATCCATGACATCATCGAACCACTCGACAATGTGTACGGCAAGGCCGATGTGCCGATTGAACTCAAGGTCGCCTACGCTCAGCGAATCCTGATGGAGCATTCCACGAAGCAAGATCGCACTCAACTGGCCTCCGCGCTCGCTGCCATGCCGCCCGAAACCTTCGCAGAACCGCATGAGGCTCATCTGGCAATCTGGAGAAATGTCGAGGTCTGTCATGAGGCGGCTCCGTTCATCGCCCGCATCACTGACCTCAGCCCAGAATTAGCAATCCCCTTGCTCCTCAATCTGCTGGACGAATCCGTCCGGATCGAACCAGAGTTTGAGCAACGAAAGTTGATCGAGAACATCCAGGACTGTTTCGCGGAACTCGGCCCGGAAGCCTCGATCGCGGTCCCCGAACTTCGCCAGCGGTTCCAGTCTGAAACGTCCCCAATATTCCGCAACCGAGCATCGCTGGATGAGTGGAGGTTCGTGTTCGCACGACTCGGCGTCCCCCTTGACGACTTGCCGTTCAGCGAGAAAGAACGCAGGCAGCCTCACACGTGGCTCGACAACACCAAGCAACGCATCGAGATCCGCCTGCAACGCTACGAACGCAGGCATGCCGGTTAGTGCCACGGACACTTTAGTGTAGCGGCGCATGGACGCCGAAACGCCCATTTTTCATGCAAGGTCCACCGCTGAGGACGCCCCACTGATCCGTCCCCCGCCATCGTGCAAACGGCTCACTCCCATGCATCATCCGGCCCAGGTTCGCGGTCAATTCGCGACGGCCTCAACCGCGGTTGAGCATTGAGGCGATGCGGTGGCGAATACGGTAGCTCTGAAAGTCAAACGTCTCCCGCAGGGGGGAACTCCCGACAGGTGCGGGTGATTGGCCGGATCGACGGCGTTGGTCGTTGAGTGAATACAGCACCTGTCGACGATAGAGGTCCGGCGTGCGGAACGTGATGCTGAACGAGATGGACACCTCGTCGCCGTTCTCGACCCAGTGAGGGTACGTCACCGGGAAGTGCAGCCCCCTGCCCGATTGAAGATCGAACGTCCAACATCGGTTGCGATTCTCGTCGGCCAACTGCAGGTTCCGCTCCTGATTGTCGGACTCCGAGTAGAGTTGTTCGAGGTCTTCCTCAGAGAGAATCGAACGGTCACGACCGTCAAACAGGCAGACCTTTTTTGCTCCTCGAATCTGCAACAGGAAGTTGTGTTCCGGGTCGATGTGGTAGGGAGTGACCGAACCGGGCGATGTCAGAAAGATAAATGCCTGCGGACTGCACATGCCGGGACGAATGGGCTCGGAATGCTTCGCAACCTGTGCGAGACAACTCTCCAGCAGGTCCGAGTAGGCCGGGTCCTGCTCGACATACTTGAGCACCAGCCACGACTTGCACTCACGGATGCGACGAATGGTCTCGTCCGGCGAGAGGCCATTCGCAGGTGTCTTGCCCGGCTCGACAACGACCGGGAGATCGCCCGCGTTGTACTCGATGTGCTTCTCCGGCAGCGACTGCGCCAGCTCTAACAGTCGATCCACCTCGAACAGGGGATGGTCACACAGCTGATGGCCGATCAAAAACGGCTCCTGACCAAACTTCGCAGCAAACTCGGCTGCGTCGATGTCCAGCGGGGCGGAGGACATGACCTTGGATGCAGGACTGACAGTTGTCGACGTCGGTGTGGCGGTGCGAATCATGGAGAAGTCCTCCGGTCAATGTCTGTTGTGTGAAGTGTGCGTGTGTTGTCTCAATGTGATCTGCCCGGCAGGAGTCGTCTGACCTCGCGCTTAACAGCTCGCAGCAGGGGATACATCGCCAGCAGGGCGTCGCTGCCCAGCCGACCGCTCGACACGAGTGTCGTCTCGATCACGCGTCGCTGTTTCCACAGCCGGTCGATCATGGGGTGTCTCGCGACCGCACACGAATCCATCCAGTCGAGACGGTTGGAGTCAAGCGTGTGACGCATGTTGTCCAGTTCCAACAACACGCCGGGCGAGAGCTTGGCGTACGTTTCGTCAAAGGCAATCTTGAACGCATAGCCGCCGCGGCCCATCAGAAAGTTGCACTTGAGAGCGACCGGACGGTCATCAAGAAACAGGCCCAGCAAGTCGAGTTGATCACGAGTCGCTGCCTCTCGGACGATGCGACGGAACAGGTGTTCGTCCTGCTCGGTCGCTGCTAATGCCGTCTGCTCACGGCCTTTCCAGCCTGCCACTTCGAGTTCGAGAAACTGTGTCAGCCAGAACTCGACATCCTCACCCGCTTTCCAGACTCTCAACTCCAACTGGCCCTCGGCTTCCAGTTTGCGTCGCTTACGCCGTAACTCTCGCCGCGTGTGTCCACTCTGAGTGTTCATGTATTCATCGAACGACTCACCCGTCTCGATCATTGCACGACAGTGTCGTCGGACCGTAAAGCTCGTGCGCTCAGCACTATCGAGCAGATGGGTCAGTGCCCGATGAAACGACCCCTCACCCTGAATGTCCCCAAACTCAATCGCGGTCGCTGAGCGTGACTCGGTCACCCAATCCAGTAGTGCTTTCACCGCTGTCGTCTCATGACCGGCTCGCACTAACGGCGTGTTCAGGAACCGCAGCGGATGCGTCCACAGTTGCCAGACAGAGATGGGCAACCCATTCGCCCCTCGCTGCTTCCACAACGGAAACACACCCAGCAACACGGGCGGATCCGCCTTGCGCGGTGGTTGCTCATACACGAAGGCGAACCGCAATCGCTCATCATCACCCGCCTGCTCCCACGCCGGCAGCAGCATCCACGGTGACTGAAAGACATTCGGTTCTGCGCAACACTCACAAAGCTCGTCCCAATCCAATCGATACGCCGCCACGTCTTCCAGACGATCAACGAAATCGATCCAGACCTCCCCGCCGTCACGCTTTGGTTGCGTATCGACCGTGGTGCGCACGGGTTCGATCTGCTCAATGGTTCGCCGATCAGATTCATGAACCACTGACATCAGACAGGCCCGCTCTCGTTAAGGGATGCGTCGCTCGGAAGGTCTCACGTCCTCCCCCTGAAAACCTACATCCAAGCCGTCCCCTCGGGACGCTCACGAGAGCCAGACCCAACCATCAGCGACAGCCAACTCACCCCAAACCCCAACCACCCGCACAGCCGCTACGACCAGAAGTGCGAAAACGCTCATTCTGCTTCTGGACCGAGATGTTGGCGCCAGACATCGTACTGTCGCTCCACCTCTTGCAGGTCACGTCGAGCGATGTACCAGAACCCGAACAAGATGGGCTCAAGCATGATGGATTGCGGCACACACTCCTTCCAGGCACCAACGAAACACCCAAGTGACATGAGCAAGGTCCCTCCAAGGAAAAGATACTTTGCCAATCGAACGTCCTTCCGCTTTGGTTGGATGATCCTCTCAACTCGTCGCTCCCACTCGGCAAGCGATCGCGGCTGACCTTCGTAAGCCGTCGTGATGATTCTGTCCACTGGTACATGCTCACGAATCATCGCCATTAGCTCGGAGGCATCTGCTCCTTGGAAGTTTCGAGAACCCTGCTGGGTGGGACCGTACCCTCTCCACATGACCTCACAATCTGCTAGTCGCATCGAGAGCTGAGCGAAGTCGCGGCGACCATGTTCTGCCTGCCAGAGATCGATCGACTCGACAGCGTCCCAAGGGAGGCGAGATTCACAATGGCGTTGCTCGATCTCGAAAAACTCTCGCAGGTTTTCAGACATCTCGAACGTGGTCTGTCGATGCAAATAATCCAATTCAGAATCATTATCCCTAGCAATTGCTGACTCCAACGATTCCAACATGCGGCGAATGCCCTGCTGATCGAATCTGTTTCGCTCCAAATCCTTCAATGTTGCTTTGACATCGGGACCATACTTAATGAGCGTCACTCCGTGCTCGGAGGCGAGCACAATGTGGGCCGGCTCTGAAACCAGATTCATCGATGTGAACAACACGGGTGGAGCATCCGGCAGATCGGGTCGCACCCAGATGGTGCGAATCAACTCATGCAGCCACTCGTCAAGATCGCCTTTGACGTCTGCGATTCGGAACCAGCCCTTTCGGATTGGAACCCCATCGACATCCAGCAGTTGATAGGCCCAGATCCCCAGGCCCTCTTGCACTCGTTGCTCTCGAAAGTCATCCCAAGTGATCCACTTGCCTTGTCGCAGCAAACCGACATTGCGTACTCCTCGCTGCGAAATCTCAGCGTCCCACTTCATGAGGGGAAGCAACAACACGCGAAGTCCAAACATGAAGACCAGAACCGCCAGAACTCCCAACGGATTGTCGATGGGCGGAAGGTTCAGAATCCAGACTCGCACCACATGCAGTATCGCTACGATTGCGAAAGCACCGAAGACTCCCAACCAAGCGGCTCGTCGCCGAGACGCCATCCCTTTCAACCGAAGCGGCGTTTCAGGGAGCGATGCCACGGTGGGATATCGTGTCGGGATGTCCATACTCACAGAACGGTCTGAGAGCATTGTTGGATCACCAGAATCCAGGACAACACGCACGATTCAGGACCGTTCCACCTCACTCCGAGCCGCGCGCTCCACCTTGCGTGTGCGGACATACTCGCGTTTGCGGGCCTGGGTTTCCGGGTGTTGGATGTAGTCGGCGAACTCTTCGTGCACGATGCCGCGGTGTGACGGGTCGGCGTCGAGGCCGCGGAGGCGGAGGTACAGGCGGGGGTGGACCGGCAGGCGGTGGAAGAATGTCCAGAACCGTTGCAGCCGCGTGTAGGGCATGATGCGGTCGAGGATGTGAAACGGGTTCGACGTGCAGTTGTTGGTGCCGAACGGGCGAAAGAGAAAGTACCGCTGACTCATCCCCGCCTCGTGACTCCGGAGCAACGACGCCACCAATACGGCCCGCCGCTGCTCTTCGTTGAGCGGCAGTGGCGCTGACTCGGTCAGCAGCTTGCCCTCGACCACGATCCGCTCGAACACCATCTCTTCGGTCGACATGAACCGATGCGCACTCACAAGGTGACCTGCGATCGCGTCCCGGACATTGAAGCGGACATTGTTCGGACCGACCGCTTCAAACGAGCAGACAATGTCCCGCACACGATGGACCGGCTCGCCAAACTCAAGCGTGCCGAGCGGGTACAGGGCGACCTGCTGATCCTTACGGAGACGAAACCGGCTCTGCACATGATTCAGAAACGGCATCTTTCGCTTCGGCAGTCCATCCTTCCGCTTGAGCACCTCGACGCCGTTGGCTGTGCGACGTGTTCGGGCCTGCGAAAAGTTGAACATCTGCCCCGTTACACACTCCACCGCATTGAGCGGCACGACGGCTGTCCAGTACTCGCCCACGTGAAAGAACCGGTCGACCGTGACATGCGCGTCGGACTCCGTGATCAGCGGCCGATCTTCCGCCAAATGGCGAATGGCAATCGAACAGCGAGCCCGCACATTGATCGGCTGCCCCGCATACCGCGACCCCTTCGGCATCAGCGGTGCTTCTTCGATCACAGGAGATTGTTCGAGTTGATAGCTCATCGAAAGCGATCGTCAACTTGAAGAGCAAAGCTCTTGCAGATGGTTATCAGACGATTGGGCGTCAGTAGTGAAAGGATATCACGAATTATCCGGGATTCACTCACGACGTTTATCAGCAGAGGCAGATTCTTCGTACGCCTCGATCGCCTGTGACACTATGGTTATCTCCGTGACATAGCGGCGAGAGCCAACCACCCTCTCCCCTGGAGGGAGAGGGACAGATTCTGAAGTGTCAGCGAAGAATCAGGGTGAGGGGGAGCGCGGATGAAGTGTTGTCCGCCAACCCCAGCGGCGCCCCCTCACCCTGCTTTTTCGCCAAGGCGAAAAAACTGTCCCTCTCCCTCCAGGGGAGAGGGTTTCAAGACACCGCTCGTCTCATGCTCGCGAATTGCGACTCTCCGATCTTCCACATACGATCATCTAATTCGTTCACAGCCCCCACGCGTCGAGAGTCACCCGATGGCACAACCCTATGTTGTCTCGATCGATCAGGGCACGACTAATGCCAAGGCGGCGGTGGTCGGTTTGGATGGATCGCTGGCGGCGACCGCTTCGCAGGCAATCCCGCTGCTGCACGTCGAGGACAACGGCGTCGAGCAGGACCCGGAGGTGGTGTGGGACGCGATCAAGACGATCGTGCGATCAGCCGTGCGCGAGTCGGGGGTTGCTCCGTCGGACATCGTCGGGCTCATCTGTTCGACGCAATACTCGTCGATCATTCCGGTCGATGCGGATGGACGACCGACGATGAACATGGTCACGCATATGGACGGACGGGCCACGGCTGCAAAGCTCAAACAGTTGCCGGGATATAAGACAGACAACCCGCTCCGACAGCTGAAGTGGGTCCGCCGGGCGGGGCTGTTCCCCCTGAGCACCGGACAGGATTCGCTGTCGCATATGCGGCTGATCAAGTACCGGTTTCCGGAAGTCTACGAGCGAACGCACAAGTTCCTCGAACCGTGCGACTTCCTCACGATGCGATTCAGCGGACGCATAACGGCGAACCAATGTACTTCCCTCATGATGCTCGGCATCGACAATAATTCACTCGGTCGCATCGAGTACGACCCCGATCTGATCCGCATGTCGCGGATCGATGCAGACAAGTGGCCCGAACTGGTCCCGGTCAACTCGGTCGTCGGTACCATTCGAACGGACGTCGCTGACGAGTTGGGTCTATCTCCAGAGACGAAGATCATCTCGGGGGCGAACGATACCCAGGTCGGGGGCGTCGCCACCGGCACCTTCTCTGGCACGCATGCAGCGATCAGTATCGGCACGA
The DNA here is from genome assembly GCA_020426505.1 of Planctomycetaceae bacterium. GTDB lineage: Bacteria > Planctomycetota > Planctomycetia > Planctomycetales > Planctomycetaceae > JAHBXU01. Next base: position 21,792 of record JAGQPX010000198.1, read on the forward strand.
CGGGCGTGATGATCGCGCATGTCGACCGCCGCAAGACCGATCCGTTCCTCGGCATGATCAGCATGCCGTCGCCCGTGCCAGACACGTACTTCCTCCTCGCGGAGAACGGGATCGCCGGCAAGGTCATCGAGTATTTCCTCACAAAACTCGTCTACCCCAACGACGGCTTTGGCGATCACTCGTCCGACGAAGCGTTCGCAGCACTCGACGAGGTCGTGGCATCGGTCCCACCGGGCAGCAATGGTGTGTTGTTTCTCCCCTGGCTCTCCGGCGTCCAGTCACCGACGCCCGAACCATCGATGCGCGGAGCCGTGATGAACCTCAACCTCGAAACCACCCGTGCCGATCTGGCCCGGGCTGCGATCGAGAGCCTGATGATGAACCTGCAATGGCTGCGGGAAGGTGTCGAGAAGTTTTGCAAACGCGAAATGACAGATATCATCTTCTACGGAGGCGGGGCCAAGTCACGAGAGGGGGCACAGATCATGGCGGACGTGTTCCGCATCCCAGTGCATCAGGCAGCTGATCCGGAGTATGTCGTCGTGCGCGGCGGAGCCTGCCTCGCCTTCAAAGGACTCGGCCTGCTGGACTTCGACGAGATCCCGGACCGACTGCAGATCAAGGAAGTTTTCAAACCTCGACCAGAAACGCGGGACGTGTACGCAGACCACTACACCTCGTTTCGGTTAGCCTTCAAGAAGATGCGGCCCTTGTTCAAACGCATGAATCCCCATCAACGTATGTGACAAGAGCGCGACCCCCCCGTAGCTGAACTCGCCAGAGTTCAGTACCTCGTGTCGAATGTTCGATGCTGAATTCTGGCGAATCCAGCTACATTCCACTTGAAACACCTTCAGCGAATCATACAAACACGATCGGAGTTATCGCGTGGACATCGAAGCACTCTTGAGAGGACTGTACCCCTATGCCGACGAATACGGCGTGCTGCGGGAGATGCCTGAGCAACCACTGAGTCGCGAGGAGGTGTTGCAACAGATCGAAGCGATGTCATCCCAGGAGGATGAGAGTTGGGAGGATGGCACCTGCTCCGGCACGATGTACTGTGGCGATCATGAGCACTATGCCTTTCTGAACGAAGTCTTCGGTCATTACTCGCACGTCAACTCGATTCAGCGGGATATGTGCCTGAGCATGAACCGCTTCGAGTCGGAGATCATCGCAATGGCCCTTGACATGCTGCACGGCAGTGCGGTCAAGGAGCATCATCCAGACGAGTCGCCGTGCGGCGTCATCGGTGCGGGCGGATCGGAAAGCATTCTCAACGCCATGCTGGCCTACCGCAACAAGGCCCACGCTGAGCGGGGCATCACGCAGCCCAATCTGATCATGCCCGACACGGCACATGCTGCATTCGTGAAGGCAGGGCATCTGTTTGGCATCGAGGTCGTGCTCGCTCCAGTTGATGAGGAGACAACCCTCGTTAACGTCGACTGGGTCCGCGAGCACATCAATGAGAACACGATCGTCCTCGTCGGCTCAGCGGGCAATTACCCGTACGGCACCATCGACCCAATCGATCAACTCTCTGAACTGGCGATCGAAAAGAACATCTGGCTGCACGTTGACGGATGCCTCGGCGGGTACATTCTCCCGTGGGGCGAGGCACTCGGATACGACATCCCCACGTTCGACTTCCGCCTGCCCGGTGTCACCTCGATCTCGGCGGACACTCACAAGTATGGATATGGATTGAAGGGGACGTCGACGCTCTTATTCCGTGACAAGTCGTTCCGTCACTATCAATACTTCGCCTGGCCCGACTGGAAAGGGGGCGCGTACACCTCGTCCGGATTGCTCGGCAGCCGTTCGGGCGGGTTGATTGCTGCAACCTGGGCTGCGATGGTCACGACCGGCCGCGAAGGTTACCTCAAGCATGCCAAAGAGATCTTCGAGACGTCGTTCAAAATGCAGGAGGCCGTCACGAGTCATCCGGAGTTGAAACTGATGGGCCAGCCGACGTGGTGCTTCTCGTTCACGAGTCCGGAGTTCGACATCTATCACCTCAACGACTTCATGGCCGAGCGCGGCTGGCGATTCAACGGGCAACAGAACCCGAGCGCCATTCACATGTGCGTCACGCGGCCTCAGACTCAACCGGGAGTCACTGCCCGCTTCGCCACTGATCTCGCCGCAGCGGTCGAGTACGCGAAGCATCCGGCTCACGAGAAACCGCAGACCGGCAGCATCTACGGAGCCGGCGCCCTGGGCATCGACACCAGCGACCCGGAAAGCGTCCGCCACTTCCTGTACGGGGCGCTCGACTATATGGCCGAGTACCCGTTTTGACGAGAGTCGACATCGACGACAATCAACGGTCGCTCAGGTGATTGCGGTTGTTGCGGAGAGTGATGTTTTCCGGGTCTTCCCACGCGCCGGGGGAGTTGACCACGACGACCGGTTTGCCCGTTGTGTCGTCGATGCGGACGTTGTCCTGCACAACCCCGTTAGTTGACTTGCGCCAGCAGTGGATCGCCTGCCCGTCGCTCTTGATGATGTTGCCGATCACTTCAAACTGGTCGAGCTGAAAGTTCGGCTCGAGTGCCGTCTTGCCGGTGACCATGTAGTTGAAGTTGCAGCGGACGTTCCGCAGATGCCCGCGATGTGACGGATGCCCCAGCAGATAGGCAGCCCCGTGTGGGTTGAGCGTACGGGTGTACTGGATCGTGATGTCCTCCGCATCGAATGACTCGCCCGGTCCGACGTCTCCGCCTCGTTTGAACTCACCCGTGTGTTCGCCATAGAGCATGACGGACCGCATCGTATCGGTCATGGTGATGCCCTCGATGTGAACGCCCCGCACACGCCCATGCACAAGCACACACGCGTTGATGTTCTTGACCAGTCCACTGGGCAAGACGTTGTTCGAGCGGTTCATGTCGATCGTTCCGTCGCCGACGATACGCACGTTTTCGATGTAGTCGGGTTGCGTGCCATGCCCGATGCGGATGCCGTAAGCTTCCGGTCCATCGTACGACAGGAACCATAGGCTGCCCCGGTTATGACCGGTCGTGCTGTCAAAGCGAATCTGCACTCCATGTGCGAGCGTCTGCCAGTCACCCGTGATGGGCACCTTTGAGCCGCGTGACGCCTCCCACACATCACCCGCTGACCACTCGAACGTGTCCGGCTGTCCGTCCTGTCCTTCGCCGTCGATCCGCACGCGAAAGATGATCGGCCCGGTTTCCAGATCGAACTCGCCTCCGACTTGCAGATCGTTAAGCTTCTTGGGCGCCCCATGATCGATCGTGATCTCCGGCTTCGCTTCGAGTTGTGTCTCATCATCCGCCAGCTTCAACACAGCTCCACCCTTGATCTCAATTGTGATCGGTTTGTCGACATACAACAGCGACCGGTGCTTGCCCAGATGATGTTGATGCAGACCCGGCGCAAAGATGATCTGATCTCCCGATACGGCCCGATCCAGCACGGCCTGCGGATCATCACTCGGCTCGACGATATACGTGTCCGCCTGAACGAACGTCCCCATTGCACTCAGCGAAATCCAGAGGATCAGCCCCTTCGCAGAAAGTCCCTGCCCCATCTTCTTCCTCTCCACATGGCTGTCACGCGATCACTGAATAGGTGGTCGTGTTTTGCAAACGAAAGGTCACTCGCAAGGAATCACGGGACCATCGACTTCGCTCGTGATTCCGCCCCGTTCGACTCCACACGCGGACAGTCTGAACGGACCATGAGTCGATTCGCAAGCGATCAGCCAACAAACAATGCAAGTTCCTTGTGTCGGAACATCTCGTTCGGGAGACTGTCGCAGCAGGCACTGGTAGAAAGCGCACCTTGCCTCAGTGGGAGACCAGCACGGGAGACGGGGTTCGTTCGGGCAAGCTGATTTTGAAGTGGACCCCGATTTTCGGA
>JAGQPX010000199.1 GCA_020426505.1 Planctomycetaceae bacterium
GCCACATTTGATGCGTAGGCCCTGCAAGTCCCCCGGATGAGACGAGTGAGCATGTTTCGCTCGCCTCTAACCACTGGAACACTCTGTCACCCCTAAATACGACCGGCCGCTGAGAAACTTACACCCGTTCTGGAGTTTTTTCGGAAAAGATTCTCACCGTCAAGCGAATAGTTCTGTCACCGGTTTGCCGAGGCCGTCTTTCGTGACGTAGAACGGACGACGCTCGATGTCGTACGCTGTCTTGGGACTGATGCCCATCGCGGTGAAGATGGTTGCGTGCAGGTCGGTAATGGTGACCGGGTTCTCGATCGCGATGCAGGGGCGTTCGGGGGCCGTTGCTCCGTAGAGCAGGCCGCGCTGCATCCCGCCGCCGAACATCAACACGGATGTGCCGCCGGTGAAGTGACGATGCAGTCCGTAGTGCTTCATCTCCTGAACGGTGTCGGTCTTTGCACGGGACTGGTCCTTCGCGGAGCTGCCCGGCACGCCTTCGATAATCATGTCCCGGCTGAACTCACTGGCGAGGACGATGAGTGTCCGATCGAGGAGCCCGCGGGCTTCGAGGTCGAGGACCAGTTGAGCAATGGGCCGGTCAATCTCCTGCTTCATGCGAGCGACTGTTGTGTGGCCGTTCTCGTGCGTATCCCAATGCAGGAAGGGCACGTACTCCGTCGTGACCTCGATGAATCTCGCTCCCGACTCGACCAACCGCCGTGCGAGCAGACAGCCCTGACCGAAGCGACCTGTGTCATACCTTTCGAACGACTCCTTCGGCTCCAGCGAGAGATCAAACGCATCTTTGTGCTTGGACTCCAGCAGGCGATGGGCGTTTTCCATGGCGCGGACCATTGACTGCTGTTGATAGTCGCTGGCGTATCGCCCCTGCGGAGAATCCTGGACGAGTTTCTGATAGGCCCGGTAGCGATTCTGGAAGCGGCCGATCTCCATTCCCTCGGGCGGTCGAACGGCACGGGCCGCTTGTGAGGGGTCGGGGATGTTGAATGGGCCGTATTCACTTCCCAGAAAACCGGCAGTCGTAAAGGCCTGAAGTTCCTGCGATTCGCCGTTGCCTTCGATCCGCTGGCCGATGTTGATGAACGGCGGAATGACCGGGTTGATCGGGCCGAGCACGCGGGCCATCCACGCACCGATGTGAGGGGCAGCGACCGTCTGCGGCGGCACGTAACCGGTGTGCCAGTGATACTGATGCCGTGAGTGCAGGATGTTTCCAAGGTCGGCCTGCACATGCGATCGCACGAGCGTGGCCCGGTCCATCACACTGGCGACCGACTCCAGCCCTTCGGTGATCTTGATATTGTCGACGACTGTGTCGATGGCGGGGAAGGTGCTGATGATCTCTTCGACCGGCGTGCCGACCTCGAAGGGTCGATACCGTTTCGGGTCGAACGTGTCCGGGGCCGCCATGCCTCCGCCCATCCACAGGAGAATGCACGAATCGGCCCTCGCCTCCGGCGCAGGAGTTTCATTCGCTCTGAGACGCGGTTCGCCGGCCATCATCGCAGCAGCGGTCGAAGCCGTCAGTGTTTTGAGAAACTGACGACGCGTTTCGCGTTCGGTTTTGTCGGTCGGAATTCGCATGGTTTGCATTTCCCTTGGAGCGCTGAATCCCATTATCGGATCAAATGAAACTCTGGCAACATGAACACGGCCCAGAGAAGGTCCTCGACGCCCTGTTCTGTCGTTGGAGTGCCGAGGAGATCTGCTGCGACCCTGCGTTCGTTCTCGCTGGGCGACCGGGACAAGGCCGCGAGAAACAGCCAGTCGATCAGTTGTTCGGGGGCGTCGCCACGTTGGGTAAAGACGTTGGCGGCGGCTTGCTGCATGAGTGTGGAGACGTCCTCGCCATTGGCCAGACTGATTGCTTCGAGTGTGGTCAGTTCGGACGGACGCGTGGTCACGACCTGCTCACGGTTGGGACGTCCGAGCGTCGCCTGCAATCGATCCTGTGGACGCAATGCAGCCCGCAGGTGACGGTCGCCCCAGAGTCGTGGCCAGTCATGATCGATCGAATACCGTGAGTCATCGAAGTTGGGAAGCAGGTTCCACGGATCGAGGCTGAGGTCTCCCAACTCCGATGCGGGTTGCCAGTTGCTGTCGTCGAAGTCGGTGAGTTCCCAGTCGGATGGTGCATCAACGGACCAGACCCACCCGTCACTGTCGCTGCTGACCCATTTCAATTCGCCGCTCACTGAGAGGCCGAACAAACTTAACAGCAAACCGGCGGGGTTGGGCGTGTCATGATCGTTCGTGGCCCGAACAGCGATCACATTGTTTCCTTCGATGACATCGGGAGTGGCATGCAGAATGACGACACGCTCAGCACCACGTGCTTCTCCGAGCTGTCTGCCATTCACAAAGACCTCCGCGGCATTGTCCGCAGCGAGAACGATCAGCACATGCTCGGCCGGTTCGACTGTGAGTTGACTGCGGAAATGCGTCCGTCCGACGTCGGCCTTCGTGGCGGCTTCCGAGGTCGACCAGATCCAACGTGACTGCTCCAGCACTTTGCGGATGAGTTCACCATTCAGCAATCGATCGACCGCCAGCAGGGGCGATTGTGCATTCTCCACTTCGAGAATGGCCGTCAGTTGTCCCCCCTGTCCGCGTCCGTCGATCTCGAAGGCGTTGCCGTCCGGGTCGGGCCACGTGCCAGTCGTTTGCCACAGGGCATCAAGGAATTGCTCGGCTGTCATGCGCTTTGCCAGTGGTCCTTCAAAAATGAACGGACCCGTGGTCGAAGCATCCTCGATGGCGACCGTTTGCGACTGGTACGCGTGCGAGTTTGCAATGAGGGTGAGCGTTTGTTTGAGATCGTAGTCGTGCTCCTGCAGATGGACGGCAAGGTAGTCGAGCAGGTCCGCACTCCACGGCTCGGTCTGCATGGCATCAACCGGATGAACGATGCCGCGCCCCATCATTCGCTGCCAGAGGCGGTTGACGATGGTGCGCGAAAGCCGTCCGTTGTCGGGATGCGTCATCAACTCAGCGAGTTGCCTCAGACGTTCCGGTTGCTCGGCCTCTGCGTCGACCTGTCCCAACTCGGGAAAGATCCACGCGGCCTTCGCGATCCGCCCGGTTGGGGCATCGCAGCGGTGGACTTCGAGTTCCCGCTGCGAATACACGGCTGCGAGGTTGTAGGTCTCGTCGAGCGTCCAGCGATCGATGAAACTGTCGTGACACGAGGCACACTTCAGGTTGATGCCCAGCAGTACCTGCCCCAGACTTTGCGAGAACTGAATCTCCGTGGCCTGTGACGAGTTGACGTTCCCCCGCCATTTGATGCCTTTGATGAAGCCCTCGGATCGCGGGGTCGGAGCGACGAGTTCCCGCACGAACTGGTCGTACGGCATGTTGGTCAGGAGGGCTTCGTACAGCCAACCGGTCATTTGCTTGCGGCCGCCGTCGATGAACCCGGTCCCCGCGTACGCATTCCGTAGCAGGTCACTCCAGAACGTCAGCCAATGCTCCGCATAGTCGCGATCCCGGTTGAGCGTCTCCTCGACCAGTCGCTGCCGCTTGTCCCGCGAGTCATCAGCAACGAATGACTTGAGTTCTTCCGGATCAGGGAGCAGTCCGACGAGATCGAGTGACAGGCGACGCATGAAGGCTGCATCGTCAATCGGCCGGTCGAGAGGGATTTCGTACTCCACGCGGTAGACATCAATGATGCGATCAATCGGATTGGTGCGTCCGTAGATCGCGCGCGGGAGTTCGACGTGCCGCGGTTTGAGTGGCGGCTCGTAACGCTCTTCCGCGAAAGTGAATCCGTCCTCCCACGCGATTTCTTCATTGATCCAAAGAGAAAGTGTGTCGATCTCCTTCTCCGTGAGTCGGTCACGATCCTTCGGCGGCATCTGCTCTTCGGGGTCGTTGGATTTGACCAGTTCGATTAACCGCGATGCATCCGCCTTTCCGGTGGCAATGACGTCTGCTTCGAGGAGCAGTCCACGAGAGTTCAGCGACAGTCCCCCCTCCGCCTTTGCCCCACCGTGACACTCGACACAGTGCTTCCGCAGGATAGGCACGACATCATGTACAAAGTCGACCTCTGCTGCATTCATTGAAGTGTGTGAGAGGCCGACGGTCAGCAGGATTGTCAAACAGGTCAGACGAGTCATTGTTCGATCAACGCTTCCGGAAAGGGACGCTTTGAGGAATACTAATTTCCGCTAATCTTCACTAATCTTCCACTGGCTGTTGAGCGACTGCTCAGTGAAAGCAATTAGCGAAGATTAGTGCTGATTAGCGTTCCCTATAAATGAATCAAGGAACCAAGCTGAGGATCGGTGTGGTCCGTATGTCGTGTTGCAACGCGTCAACCCGTTCTCATTCATCGATCTTCACCGATGCCGGGTCGAAGTCAATGGTGGGGAACTGGGGGTTCATGTCTTCGAGGGTTTTGACGATGATCTCGCTGATGGCGAGGTTGCGGTACCACTTTTGGTCGGCGGGGATGACGTGCCAGGGGGCCCATTCGGTCGAGCAGCGGGTGAGGGCTTCCTCAAAGGCTGCACGGTAGGCGTCCCACTTCTTGCGTTTCTCTAGATCGTCCAGCGAGAACTTGTAGTGCTTTTCCGGGACGTCCAGCCGGTCCTGAAAGCGTTCGCGTTGCTCGTCCCTGGAGATGTGCAGGTAGAACTTGAGGATGCGTGTGCCCGTGTCGGTGAGCAGCCGTTCGAAGTCGTTGATGTGCTGATAGCGTTTGCTCCAGACGTCTTCAGGCACGAGATTCTCAACGCGGACCACGAGTACGTCTTCGTAGTGCGAGCGGTTGAACACGCCGATCATCCCCGCCGGGGGGACTTCGTTGTGGACGCGCCAGAGGTAATCATGTGACCGTTCCAACGTACTGGGCGCCTTGAAGCCGACGACCTTCACGCCTTGCGGGTTGACGCCCATGAAGACCTTGCGGATGGTGCTGTCCTTGCCTCCTGCGTCGGTCGCTTGGAGCACAATAAGCAACTTCTGTCTGCCCTCGGACCACAGCACCTGCTGCCACTTGATGATCTCATCTCGCAGTTGCTTGAATCGCTTCTCGGCTTGCCTGCGATCGTCGCAGAACTCTTCGCCCCGCGTGGGGATCTCGTCGAGCTTGACCTGCTGGCCGGGGGTGATCTGATGTTTGGACATGGAACGTTCGATCGCGTTGAAGGGATTTCAGGCGAGTTCCTTTGGACGCCAGACTTGCTGGAGTTCGACACCTGTTCCGTCTGCGAAGTCTCCCCAGTCGTCGACTCTGCTCGTCAGGTGAGCGATCGCAGCGGTCGGCATACGAACGTACTGGCTGGAGAGTGTGCCGATGAACTCTTCGAGCCCCGGATTGTGACCGATGCAGAGGACGCAGTTCCATTCGGGGGAGAGGGACTGGACGGTCTCCTGCCAGTCATCGACGCCGGCATGATACAGGTCGGAGACGACCGTGATGTGATGTTCAAGCTGACACTCCGCCGCGACGAACCTCGCGGTCGCCTGTGCGCGGACCGCTGTCGACGTCACCACACGGTCAGGGGACATGTCCTGCTGCAGGAGGAACTGTCCCATGCGGGGGGCATCCCGATTGCCACGCGGGTTCAACGGGCGGTCGAAGTCCTGCACGGAGGGATCATCCCAACTCGACTTCGCATGCCGCATCAGGAGGAGTGTTTTCATCGTGAGTCTATTTCGTTCAGGGGTGTCTCCGGAGAGGACGACATCCTTCGTGTTATTTGCCGGGCGCGCGATGGGGGACGAACTCAGTCAGACGTTCCTGCTCTGACTCCAGCACGGACCGGCAGACCATTTGATACAACTCCTCCTGCACACGGTAGGGTTCCGCGTCGTCGGACGTTAAACGTCGTTGCGTGCCGTCCGACTGGAGGACGGTCGCCTTGACGTTGTCGAGGAAATAGCAATCCAGAATTTTAATGAGCCGGTCCCGACAGACGGGGTCTTCAACGGGGGTGAGCAACTCAATTCGTCTGTCGAGATTGCGGGGCATCCAGTCGGCACTGGAAATGAACACACGCGGGTCGCCACCGTGGTGGAAACTGATGACGCGGGCATGCTCCAGATAGCGGTCGACGATGCGGACGACCTCGATGTTCTCGCTGATCCCCTTGACCCCCGGACGGAGGCAGCAGATGCCGCGGATGTTGAGACGCACCGGCACTCCCTGCTGAGATGCCGCATACAGGGCATCGATGATGGCCGGGTCGACAAGTGCGTTCAGTTTGGCCGTGATGGCGGCTTTCTGTCCCTGCCGTTTGCGCTCAATCTCCGACTCGATGAGTTCCAACACGGCATCCCGGAGTCCGAGCGGAGCCGCCTCAAGCTTACGAAACGCCTGCGGTTGCGAAGCACCGGTGGCGGCGTTGAAGAAAGCCACCGCATCCGATCCCAGTTCGTCATCACAGGTCAGCAGACTGATATCGCTGTACAGCCTCGCGGTCGCTTCGTTGTAGTTCCCCGTACCGAAGTGGACGTATCTGCGAATTCCCTCCGGCTCACGACGGACCACGATGCAACATTTGGCGTGTGTCTTGAGGCGCTGGACGCCGTAGATCACCTGTGCCCCGGCTTCTTCGAGCGTGCGGGCCCAGCGAATGTTGCGGGCTTCATCGAAGCGGGCTTTGAGTTCGACAATCGCGGTGACGTGCTTGCCGTCCTCCGCAGCCCGGAGGAGTGCGTTGACAATTCGGCTGTCCCGACTGGTGCGATAAAGGGTTTGCTTGATCGCCAGCACGTCCGGGTCGTCGGCTGCTTCCTCGATGAATTGCACAACCGGCTCGAAACTTTCGTAGGGATGACACAACAACACGTCATGGTCCGCAATCGTTTCGAACATCGATGCGCCCGGGACGATCTGCGTCGACCGTTGAGGTGACCAGGACTCGGCTTTGAGGTCGTCAAAGCCGCTGCGCGAGGCAAGTGAGAAGAGTTCGCTGAGGTCGAGCGGACCCGGATGGTGATAAACGTTCGATGTCTCGACGGCGAGCGAGTCAAGGAGAAACCGGACCGTCTTCTTGGTCACGCTCATCGGCATCTCCAGCCGCACACACTCGGCCTGTCGCCGCTCCTGCAGAAGACTTTCCATCTGTGCTGTCAGGTCCGATGCCCCTTCCTCCTGCAGGGCCATGTCGGCATTGCGGGTGATGCGGAACGGCACACACTCCTTCACCCGCTCCCCCTCGAAGTAGCGGTCCACGAACATCGCCACCACATCCTCCATCAGGACGTATGCGAGTCCGCCGTCCGATGGAAGTGTGATCAGACGTGCCAGAGCCATGCCAAGCGGGATCACGACGAATCGATCCACGGGAGCATGATCGTCGCCAGGGTCACGATTCACTTTCAACCGCACACAGACATTCAGCGACTCGTTGGGCAACAACGGGAAGTCATCGCGTCCCGTGACGGCCATCGGCGCAAGAACCGAAAAGACCTCACTGTTGAAGAATCGTTCGAGGAACGTCAGCTGGGAGTCGTTCAGATCCTTGGGGTGGACGTGCTGAATGCCGCTTTTTGCCAGTTGAGGTACCAACTCATCGAAGTAGCACGCATATTGACTCCTCTGAAGCTGGCGAACACGTTTGTCAATCAGTTTCAACTGTTGTGTAGGAGTGTGTCCTGACGGATCGGGACGCGTGACTCCCTGCTGTTGCATCAGCCGCAACCCACCGACACGCACACGGAAGAACTCATCAAGGTTGGAAGCCGAGATCGCCAGAAACTTCACGCGCTCGAGCAACGGCACGTTCGGATCGAATGCCTCATCCAGCACTCGCTGATTGAACTCCAGCCAACTCAGCTCTCGGTTCAGGTATTTTGACGTCTTGTCAGGCATGGATGTCTAATCGATTGAGGATGTCCGAAGGGGCCGTTAGCACTCACAACCTATCGCCCTCCGGCTCGCAGTAGCACACGCAGACCGAAGATTTCCTGAAAGAGAGTGCGTGCCTGCTGCATGGCGAGTTGTTCGACGGAGAGGTCTGAGAGGTTCGACACGGTAATGATCAGACGGTCGGCCTCGATCTCACACGAGATGTCACCAACCCGCTGACTCCGCGACGTATCAAGGGCATCGGCGAGCCGCAGGATCGCTGCCATCTTGGAGACGGCGACCCGCTGCGTGCGCTCCAAGGTTCCGTAGTAAAGGTGCGTTGGCTTGGGCGAGGCACGCCGGTGATACCGTGCCACCAACGCCACGAGCGTCATGTCCTCTTTCGTGAGGCCGAACAGTTCGCTGTTGAGAATGAGATACAGCGAATGTTTGTGCAGGCTCGACTGGTTCACGTACGAGCCGATCTCGTGCAGCAACGCAGCGATGTGCAAAATGAGGGCGGCCCGATCGTCCAGCTGATGCTCGCTGGCGAGTGCTGCGAACACGGCACCGGACAGCACGGCCACGTGTTTCGCGTGCGGTTCGTCGAAATGGTACTTCCGTCCCAACTCCAGCGCCGACCGAACGATCTGGTTACGAAAGTCATCGGTCCAGACGTCATTGGAGGCCATCTCGTGAAGCAGGCCATCGCGCAGATTCGCATTACTCACGTTGATGTGATCCAGGTCCAGCAGCCGCGCAAGATCGAGGTAAACCAGCATGGCCGGGCCGAGCGTCTCAGCATCCTGAAATGAGACCCGGTACTTGCGGACGATTTCGTCAGGGGTAAGCTTGAGCATTCGATAGGCGAGTTCACCAAACTCGGCGACGGTCAAACGAGCCAACGAGTCGGGGTCCCATCCACGGAGCAACTCACGAGCCGCGAATCGCATGTCTCCGCCTAACGCGACCATCTCCGAGCGGTCGTGAGTGTCGATATGGTGAGGCAGTTGCTCGATGGTGCGCTGAATCTGGCTCTCCATCAATTCCTGCATCTTGTCCGGCGATGCTCTGTATTCACTCAGCGATTCCCGCAGCCGCAGCGATCCCAGGCGGTACGAATGCGAGTAGGCGACTTCTCCATTGTCGACGAGCAGTAACTCAGTGCTGCCTCCGCCGACTTCCGTGATGATCACCCGTGACTCGCGCAGGACCTTACTGGATCGCAGCTGCGGTTGAATGCTGCGGTAGGTAATGCGATGGACTTCCGTCGTGTCGATCGCATCGACAGTGAAGCCGGTCGCCACGTAAATGCGATCGAGAAACGCCAGCCGATTGCTCGCCTCACGAACCGCGCTCGTTGCGACCACGCGGACGTCGTTGGCTGACGTGATGCGGTACTCCTCCAGGGTTTGTGCATATCGCCTGAGAACCCGCACGCAATCTTCGATCGTCGAACGCTCGATCTCCCCTTTGGTAAAGGTGTCTTTCCCCAGACTGACGCCCTGGGCGAGGGTTTCCAGGACGCGCACTTCTCCAGAGGAGTCGATCTCGGCCACCGCCATGCGGATGGAGCTTGTGCCGACGTCGATCACGGCGACTGGCCGAGCTGCATTCGTGGCGACAGAAAACTCACCGGAGTCTGGCATGACGATCAATCACTCTCGCTGTTCAGTACCTGCCATTCAGGAACCATCCTTGTGATTCTTCACCGACTCTCCGTTGAAGGTCTTTTCCGCCCAGGCCGCTGCTCCCAGCACGCCTGCGTCGTCACCCAGCTTGGCCTCGACGACTTTGAACGTGTCCCGATAGGCGGCCATGACGCGGCTACGTGCGGATGACATCACCTCTTTGACGAACAGGTCCGGCATCGCTTCGATCAGCCCTCCACCCAGCACGACGACGTCCGGCGAGATGAGGTGCACGACTCCCGCCAGGGCAGTGCCGATGTGGGTTGCCGCATCGCGGAGGATCTTTTCGACAACCTTGTCACCCGCTTTGATGGCATTCGCCAGTGTGCTGCTGCGGATCTGACTGAGGTCCGTCCCCGCCACCTTCTGCACATGGGGAGCTTCACCGCGATACGCCGACTTCGCAACACTTGCCGAGACAGCGAGTCGGCTGGCGACCGCTTCCAGACATCCCCGTTGTCCGCAACCGCACAAAGGACCGTCGGGAACGACCGGGATATGACCGATCTCAACGCATGAGCATCGGGCCCCTCGAAGAATGTTTCCGTCATAGATGCAACCGCCGCCGATGCCTGTCCCCGGAAAGACACCCAAAACCGTTCGTACGCCTTGAGCGGCACCGAATCGATACTCGCCGTAGACCCCGACATCGACGTCATTCGCCACGGAGACCGGACAGTCGAATGCTTTCTCCAGCCTCTTGCGCATCGGCACCTCGCCCCAACCGAGGTTGGGCGGATCGAGGATGACGCCCTTCTCCATGTCGATCGGACCGGGACAGCCGATGCCGATGCCCGCGATCTGCGACGCTTCGACCTTGGCAATCTCCAGCGCAGCTCGAATCGTGTCGGTGATCCGGTCGATCCCGACGTCCGCTCCCAGATGACCTTTGGTTTTCTTTCGCTCCGACCCAAGTTCCTGAAACTTGGCATCGTAAACCTTCGACAGCATCTTGGTGCCGCCGAGATCGAATCCAACCCAGATGTTCCGCTCCGCCATGTTTTTCTATCCTCCGTTGTCTCTGAGAATAGCGGATTCAATGACCTGCCGCACGTGTGACTCCCGGCGGAAATCACGCCTTGTCTCAGGAGGGGAACACGTTAGGATTCGGAGACGTTTTCCCTGACAAAATGGCGGTCAGGCCTCCTCGGATCGTATGTCACCCTTCCCGGCGATCCCTCTCTCAACGATGAATGGCTCTTCACTTCCATGAGCGAAATCGCGACCGACGCTGCGGCCGATCAGCCCACGAGCATCTGGCGACTCTTTGGCACGGGCCTGACGACGCTTCTACTGATCGCAGCCGCCGGCGGGATTACCTTCATCTGGGGCTTCTGGGATCCGGTCTGGGGTCGAGGCGCGCAGGTGATCCTCACCTACGCCCTCGTGGTCCTCAGCCTGCTCGTCTTGCTGTTGTGGTTCGCCATCTTTTCGACGTTTCGCTGGACGACGATCGCAGCCGCCTTCCTGTTGCTCATCGTTTCTGCGGCTGCCGTCGCCGGCTCGGTTCGCGAGGTCGAGTTCAGCGGCGACATGGAGATGATCCTGCACTACCGCTGGACACCGACACAGGATCAGCTCGTCGAGCAACATCGTGAGGCACAAGGAACAACCGACGGCGAAGAGGTTCAGACGTGGGAGGTCGCCGCCATGACCGACGAGGACGCCCCGGCGTACCGAGGCTTCGATCGCGATGGCGTGATCATCGGCCCGCCACTGCGCACTGATTGGGAAGCGACACCGCCGACTCAACTCTGGCGACAACCGTGCGGTGGCGGGTACTCGTCCTATTCGGTTGTCGGCGACTTTCTTGTGACCCTCGAACAACGCGGCGATCACGAAGCGATCATCTGCTACGACGCTTCGACCGGACAGGAACGCTGGGTCCACGAGTACCCCGCCTACTTCTCCGAGCCACTCGGCGGCTGGGGGCCGCGTGCGACTCCCACTATTGATGGCGACGCCGTCTTCTCATTCGGCGCAATGGGGGATGCCGTCGCGGTCGAACTCTCAACGGGCAACGTCCTCTGGTCCCGCGACTTGCTGTCCGAAAGCAGAAATCCAGTCACATGGGGAATGTGCGGATCGCCACTCGTGATCGGCGAGCAGGTGATCTTCATCGCCGGTGGTCCTGAAGGCGACGGGCTGGTCTCGCTGAATCGAGAGACGGGTGACGTCATCTGGCAGCGACCCGGTGTTGACCTGTTGAATGCCCCCGAGACGAACAACCGTGCGGGTTACAGCTCACCCCAGCTCGCCACGATCGACGGGATCGAGCAGATCCTAATCTTCGACGGCGAAGGACTCCGCAGTCACGACATCACCACGGGCGATCAGTTGTGGTTCCATCCCTTCGAGAACGATGCAGGCGTGAGCGTCGCGCAGCCTGTCGTATTCGATGACGGCCGCATCTTTCTGGCGATGAGTTACGGCGTCGGATGCGCCATGATCCAGGTCCCCCACGACGGCGACGCATGGTCACAGCCGGAGGTGCTGTGGAGCAACAAAAACATGAAGTGCAAATTCACCAGCCCGGTGCTGTACGACGGTTATCTGTACGGACTCGACGAAGGCATCCTCGTCTGCCTCGACCCCGAGACGGGCGATCGCATGTGGAAGGGTGGCAAGGAAGGTCTGCGAGGCCGTTTCTATCACGGACAGATCCTCCTGACGAACGATCTGATCGTCGCCTTCACCGAGAAAGGTGACCTCGTGCTCGTCCGGCCCAATCCGGAGTCATACGAGGAACTGGGCCACCTCCCCGTCTTCAACACGAAAAAAGTCTGGAACCCGCTCGCCCTGAGTCACGGTCACGTCTTCGTCCGCAGCCACGAAGAAATGGCCGCCTTCGACCTCACAGCGGAGTGACGGTCTCCACCGCCAGACAGATGCTCGCGACCACGAAGCATGCTCGCTATCGTAGGCGACATGACTGAGCCGATTGCGTATCTCAATGGGGACTGGGTCCCGTTCTCTGCTGCGAGATTGTCGGTCGCCGATCTGGGCATTGTGCAGGCTGCGACCGTTACAGAGATGATCCGCACCTTCGGGCATCGCCCCTTTCGTGTTGATGAGCATCTCGCGCGCCTGCGACATTCGCTGGAGGTCACGGGCATTGCCGACGTCGCGATTGTCGAGCCACTGTCAGATGTGATCGATCGAATCGTCAGAGAGAACTCGCAGCTGATCTCGCCGGCGGATGATCTGGGAATCGTGGTCATCGTGACGGCGGGACTGCAGCCGATGTATGCGGGTGGCAACCGTAATGACTTGCCGACCGTCTGTGTGCATACGTTTCCGCTGCCGTTTGCGCGATGGGCCGATCGTTACACCGACGGCGTGCACCTGATCGTCCCCTCCGTGCGTGCGATGCCGGTGGACGTGATTGACCCCCGCATCAAGTACCGCAGCCGGCTGCATTGGTTCCTTGCTGATCGTGAGGTCCGTAAGAGCGATCTCGCTGCGATGGCACTCCTTGCAGACGATCAGGACCAGCTCACCGAGACCAACAGCGGCAATCTCATTCTTTTCGATGGGGAGAGGTTGATGACGCCACCAGCTTCGCGAGTGCTGGGCGGAATCAGTCAGCAGGTCGTGTTTGAGCTCGCAGAGCGTTGCGGCATCTCACGACAGCAGCGTGACATCACGATGGCGGATGTCACGAGTGCCAATGAGGTGTTTGTGTCGTCGACGACCTATTGCCTGCTCCCCGCAACACGTATCAACGATCAACCCATCGGCGACGGCAACATCGGGCCACTGTTCAGCGAACTCATCAACGACTGGTCGGACCTCGTGGGCACCGATATTCTCTCACAGGCACAGCAGGCAGGACGCAACACCAACTCATGAATCCGCTGACCGAGCATCTGCAATTCTTCCGTCAGTTTCGACAGCAGTTCGAGACGACCGGAGCCGTCGCTCCGAGCAGTCGGTTTCTGGCGAGAGCCATGACCCGCTCACTTGCGAACCGTCAAGGGCCGATCCGCGTGCTCGAAGTCGGTCCAGGCACAGGAGCGGTGACGCGGGAGATCGTGCGTCGTCTCCCCCAAGGGGCGGAGTTGGATCTGGTCGAGATCAACGAGGAGTTCGCCAGACTGTTGCAGAAGCAGTTCGAGGAGCATCCGCATTACATGCAAGTCGCAGACGGAGCGAGGGTCCACTGCCTGCCGCTTCAGGAGTTCAAACCCGGGCAACCTTTCGACCTGATCATCTCCGGCCTGCCGTTCAATAACTTTCCGCCGTCACTTGTTGAAGAACTGATCGATCACTGTCTGGCGCTACTCGCACCGGGGGGTGAAATGGCGTTCTTCGAATACATGTTCGTGAGACCTCTGCGCTGCCGATTGTCAGGTGCGAAAACTCGTGAGCGGCTGAGTCAGATCGAGGCGATCATGCAAGCCCGCTTTGAACGACACCGCGTGAAAACCGACTGGGTCTT
Organism: Planctomycetaceae bacterium; assembly: GCA_020426505.1. Lineage (GTDB taxonomy): Bacteria > Planctomycetota > Planctomycetia > Planctomycetales > Planctomycetaceae > JAHBXU01. The sequence continues at coordinate 13,952 of JAGQPX010000199.1, forward strand.
CGTCAACGTGCCCCCCGCATGGGTTCAACACCTGCGAGTCGAGGAACGAGTCAACGCGGCTCAGACTCCGTCGCCGCACACGACTCCAACGCGGGCAACCCCAACTGCTGGCGAACCCGATCAGCATCCTGCGGAGTGATGTGATAGATCATGATTGCATAGCCGACCCGATCGACCGGCTCGAAGTGTTGAAAATAGGTCAGGTTCCGCCCGGTGTTCCAAGTGACGCCGCGAAGGTAGTTCACGCTGACGGCATACCACCCCGGCTGCGGACCGTAATCGCAGGGCGAAAGATCACGAGACGGCTTCGTGGGAAAGTCGGTCTCTCCCGCGTCGGTCGGTTCGCTGCCGGGAGGGAGCGGGGCATCGACCCCTGCGATTGCAGGATCAATGTTGCCAAAATAGGCGATCCCGATCGGCCTGGCCTCCGGGTGATCGTCTAACCATTCGCGAAGTAGGAGCAGGTCCTGCCCCCAGTCGATGTTGCTGTCGACCAGATGGGCGTGTCCACCTTTCGGCCCACCCACCAGCTCATTGAAGTACGACAGGCTGTGTGGATAAATCCAAACGCTGCTCGCGAACGTCCATAGAGCGGCCATTGTCACCAGCGACCGAAGTCGGACGGGTCGTGTGCCCCACCGACTTGCCACGCGGCTGACGAACACGAACGCAAATGGAAAGATCGGCAACGCATATCGCATGTGATGATTGAAGCCGGTCTGCGCGCTGACCAGTGTGAGGATCAACAGCAGTGTCGTGATGATGACGAGTTCACCAAGACGTCGCTCACGTCCATCGTCAATCGGCGGACGCGCAAAGATCGCCAGCAGCAGCAGTACCCACGTGCCGAGCGGGACCTTGATCGCCAGTGCATACAGGTAATAGTACCACCAACCGTGACTCTGCCATTTGCTCGCCAGATACGAGCGTTGTCTGCCGCTGTGGTTATCGAGTTGTCGCTTCTGTGAGTCGAGACCGAGGATGTAGTTGCGGGGGAACGGCACCGGGACCGCCCCCAGTCCCCACGCGGCCAGTCGATTGCCGCCGTCAGCCTCTCCGTAGTCACCGGCGAGTGTGTGACTGACGAACGCGTACTCGCGGATTCGCGTCAGCGAGCCCTGAAATCCATACCCCATGTTGAGCAGATAGAGTGCGAAGACCAACATTACGCCGATCTGACTCAACTCACGACGAATCGGGAGAGACACATCAGTTCGTCGCGGCAAACAGCGACTCATTAGCCACATCAGGGGCCAGAGTGCGAAGAAGACGATGAGTGTTGTCTTGGCCAACTCGGCCAGTCCCAGCACGAAGCCGGCCAACAAGGTACTTCTCCAACTCGGCTCTCTCAGCCATTGCCAGAAGGTGTACGCCGCTGCGACTCCGAGCGCTGTCGTGCCGACGTCCGGGGTCATGAGTTGGGCATGAGCCAGCACGTTCGGACTGAAGCACCACAAGCCGCACGCCAGAATTCCGGAATGCGATCCGTACAACGCTCGTCCCCAGGCAAAGCAGACATAACCGCCGATCAAACTGAACGGAATGCAGGCCCAACGGGCAATCGTGAACAGCCAGAACGTCCGCTCGCCATTCACAACCGTGAAGTCCCGACCAACTTCATGAGCCGGAGTCGTCGAGGGAGACGTGTCGTAGTGTCGCCATTCGGTCTCGTGCTCCGACAACACGACCGGAATCGCAGCAACCAGTCGCACCAATGGCGGACTGACAGACGCGAGATCGAACCGCCCCAACTCCCAGTGGCTCACACCCGCAGGCAGATAGGCGACTTCATCAAACGTCGGCGAATGACGGTACGCGCCCCAGGCGATCATCAATGCATGACAGAGCAGGAAGGCACCGGCTATCCGTTGTGCATAACGATCGATGAAAGTCGGTCGACGCTCGACGACCGCAGGTGACTCCGCACTCGATTCGACCGTGTCATCCGAGATCATGATAGCCTTTGTGTGCGGTCAATGGTCGCAGAATCGAGAGAGGGAAGGTGGCAGGATCAGAAGCAAAGCGGATGGCCCTGCACTCACAGCGCTGGGCCTTCCCGATGGTCAGCCCCGGCCACCCCGAACATCATTCTTAGTTTCGACTCACCACCTGTCGCCGTCAGTTCGCTTGGTGGTGCGTCGCCGTCCGTCGATTGCTCGCTTGGCGTCACCGAAGTAATCGAGGACGGCATGCCGGGTGTCCAGTGTCGCCATCTCCACAGTGTCGCCAGCGCCGATGCACCGTCGCGGAGTCGCAACTTCTTCCCCTCGGCTGACGTTCGCGGATGATACTCAACGGGCACCTCTTGAATTCTCAATTGCATGCGAGAAGCCTTGGCGACGACTTCCGGGCAGAACTCGAACCGCTCACATTGCAGGTTCATTGACCGGAGCGTTTCCGTTCGCAGGGCCTTGTAGCAACAGGCTTCGTCAGTGAGACGTGTGCCGTAGATCCATCGAAGTGCAAGGTTGAGTAGCAAGACACCCCAGCGATGGAGCAGAGGCGACCTGTTCCGACCTCGAAAGCGAGAACCGATCACAAAGTCCGCCTCGTCCGCGAGCAAAGGTGCGATCAGATCGGGATAAGCTGCCGGATTCAGTTCAAGGTCCGCATCCTGAACGATCACGACGTGTCCAAGGGCTCGTTCCACGCCCGTGCGAATGGCGGCTCCCTTGCCTTGGTTCCGCACGTGTTGCAGCACCTCAACCGACGCCACCGATTGCCAGTGCTTCAAAATCTGCGGCGACTCATCGGTCGAGCCGTCGTTGACCACGATCACCTGTTTGTCGTAAGGCGCTGCGAGCACGCGATTCAACAACTCATGGAGTGTTGCCGCCTCATTGAACACCGGCACAATCACACTCAGCGTGGGAGACTCACCCTCCACACACAGTCGATGATCACGAGTCGCATCTGACCTGTTCACGACCGATCACATTACCAGACGAACCCTCGGTCAGGCAAATTCCGTTCAGCACTTTCGCCGATGCATCAACACAATCCGATGCGTAATGCGTGACAGGGTCAGAAGAGAAGCGGATGGCCCTGCGATATCGACGTCCGGGCCTTCCCTTCGGTCCAGACCCGGCCACCCCACAGTCTCAAACAGAATCCAGCATCACAGGGAGTCTTCTAATTGACGGGTGAGAGGAAAAAGGGTACGGCTCCTGGTGTCAACCAGTTCCAAGGAAGGAGCCGCACCATGTCCGAGAGGAAGTCTGTTACGAATTTGACAGAAGCACAATGGCGGATCATTCAGCCCTTTGTTTGCAGACCATCTCGTCGAGGTCGACCGCACCTGCACTCACGGCGAGAAGTGATCGACACAGTGCAGTACGTCGTGCGGACCGGATGCCAGTGGCGGATGCTGCCTCACGACTTTCCTGCGTGGAAAGCGGTGTATCAAATCTTCTACCGCTGGCGAAAGAACGGAACGTGGCAGCGGATTCACGACGCCCTCTGCAAGAAGGTGCGTCGTCAGGCGGGCAAACGACCGACGCCTTCGGCCGGCATCATCGACTCACAGAGCGTGAAGGGGATTCGCATCATCTTCGCGGACTCGGCTTACGGTCGCAGGGACCTGCCGAAGTTCATTCAGCAGACGTTGTGCTTCACCATCGAATGTGTGCGGCGCGTCCCGGGAACCAAAGGCTTCGTGGTGCTCCCCA
>JAGQPX010000200.1 GCA_020426505.1 Planctomycetaceae bacterium
ACTGGAGCACGCTCTTCCCCGCCCTGCTTGCCGGAGCCGGCATCAACGGCGGCACCATCCACGGCGAAACGGACGCCGACGCCGCCTACGCCATCACGCCCCCCCACTCCCCCGAAGACCTCGCCGCCACAATCTACGACTCCCTCGGCATCAACCCCCACCTCCGCCTCCCCGCCCGCGACGGCAGACCAACACCGATTGTCGACGGGGGTGAGGTGATGACGGAGCTGTTTGGTTAACAGCAGCATTGGGGACCAATGATGGAAACGTTCCGGATGATCGCCAGTGGACTATTGGCAGTGATGGGAACGTTGGCAGGCGGGGCAACTGCTTTTTTTGCGACCTTTTATGCGTGTCGGCTGATTGATTATCTTCAAGACGCGAGCCCAGGAGGAGGTTTCGTCGCCGTCGGATGGTTATTCCTTCCGATTACAATTCTCGTTGGTGGGTGCATCGGGGGATGTATTGGCTTTGCATTACCGTCTGCGTTTTTTAACGAGGATGACGGTGAAGATTCGTGATCGGGTAGAAATGTTTGCCCCCAACCGTTGCCGCGTCAGTGGCCGGAAGCATTCCTGAACCCTCACTACGAACTGTCAACGGACGACTTCAGGGATGCTTCTCGTCTCCCGGCGAGACGGGTTGTGACCAACCGTGGTACCCGGTTGATCAACTCTTCTCGGAGTGAACCTATGCACGAGTTTTGGACATTCAAGAATGATCGCGCTTTCATGAAGGGGCTTTCGACTGCGTTAGATCGGGTTGATCCGGCAGATCGATGCGGTGAGGCGAAACGCGCTTACCGGATCAAAGAAATGCAGTTGCTTTTCCGGAGCGGTGGATTCATGTCTTACTTTGACTCGAATGCGTCTGATGATGTCCTTCTGGTGCTCGATGACCTGAAAGAAATCGGCGCGTTAGACAGCTACAGCGCACTCAAGCAGGCCATCGCTCTGTTTCCGACAGATATCGATATCACGTCTTATAGTGACCGAGAAGAGTGCATCACCAATTGGATGGAAGCGGATGAGGATGAGGAGGGTTTCGTGCCCATCGACCGAGAGATGGACCCTCTTAGTTATCAATGGGATGTTGCGAATGATGACCTTTTTCTCAAATTCGCCAACTATGCACGAAAGCATCGTGGACAATTCGAAAGTTTGCACGATCAGGAAACGGGCGAAGGCTCAGCGGACGGAGATTAACGTGACCGGGTGTGGCGACGAGTGACACTGGCGGGCAAGCCGGCCAGTGGCACACATCATTTGATGATTGGGGGACGTCGTTTGTGCGGATGGCGTGCAAGCTGGGTTGGGTGGTCGAGTTGGGGGCGTGCTTGCGGGTGTGACGAGTCAGCTTGTGCGTTGATGACGCACTGGCCCTCTTTTTGGGTGCCACTGGGGAGATCGAGGGATTAGCGACACAGCCCCTGCTCTGATCGGGTATGATGCTTGGGGCACACTCAGCCCGTTGGGGTGCTTGGTCATGTCACATGTCTGGAAACTCCTTGTCGTGCTTTCGGCTGCGTTACTTGGGGGACTCTGGTTTTACTCAGGTTCCTCACCTATTCAGCACTATCAGGTGGCGTACAATCTCTCGTCATTCGTGCTGCTCGGCTCGATGGCAGGCGGGCTTCTTGCTGCCGGCGCCGTCTATTCGTTTGTCAGCATTCCGATCGTCATGGCGCTCGCCGGTGCGTTGCTACCCGCGATGACGCTGCCGTTGTTGACGTGCGATGGAAGTGTCTACTTCCTGCCCGTCTTCTGTGGAACGATCGGCGGTGCCCTCGCGACGGCCATCACGAAGGTCCGTCAAGGCGGAAAGACGTGAAGCCCACAGGGGGCACTGGCGGACAAGCCGACCAGTGGCACCCTAAAGGATCGTGTGTCGAGATGTTTCCGCTTCCTCACGGTCGCGGCTGGTGTGGTTACTCATTGATAGCGCGCTGCTGGCTTCGTTGGGCGTGGCGTGCAATGATGTCGCATCACTCTGCGAAAACCATCATCCCCGCCCATTGAGGATCCGATGCTGCGAACTTGTCGACTTGTTGCGATTGTCCTGCTGACTGTTTGTCTGTCCCGTGTCGCTCACGGACAGCTGATCATCGCTCATCGTGGTGCGTCTCATGATGCGCCGGAGAACACGCTCGCTGCGTTTCGACTGGCGTGGGAGCAACAAGCCGACGGCATCGAAGGGGACTTCTATCTCACCAAAGATCGACAGATTGTCTGCACTCATGACAAGACCACCGAGCGGACGGCTCCCGGTCATCCGCAGCTGACGGTCGCAGACACAACGCTCGCTGAGTTGCAGCAGCTGGATGTCGGCACGTGGAAGCACCCGAAGTACGCTGGCGAGCGGATGCCCACACTCTCACAGGTGTTGGAGACGGTTCCGGAGCACGGTCGTATCTTCGTCGAGATCAAATGTGGTCCGGAGATCCTGCCGGTCATGCAGCCGCAACTGGAAGCCTGCGGCCTCAAGCCTGAGCAGATCGTAATCATCTGCTTCAACGCGAACGTGATCGCCCAAGCACGAGCGATGATGCCGCAGTACAAAGCGAACTGGCTGACGTCCTACAAACAGGAACCGGAAGGCAGCCCCTGGACGCCCAGCCAATCGGACGTCCTGCAAACCCTGCAAGAGACAGACGCGACCGGCCTCGGCTCCAAGGGCGAATTCGCCGTCCTCGACGAATCGTTCGTGACTGCAATCCAAAAGCAAGGTGACGAATTCCACGTCTGGACGATCAACGACCTGAAATCGGCCCGATACTTTCAATCGCTGGGAGCAGCCTCGATCACCACCGACCGCCCCGCCCTGCTCCGCGAGGGACTCGACGCAGGCTCGGACCAGTGATCGCACACCCACCATCAGAGCCCCGCACGTCAGGAATCGGCCGCTCACCCTGTGGCAACGGCTGCGGAACCACGCCACCTCAAAATCGGCACACTCACTGTAGCACTGCTTGCGGCAAACGATGCGGACAGCCATTCCACGTTTTCGAGCGCCGCAAGCAGTGGCACGTCACGGTCTTGAATTCTGGTCGACGCCACGGATCGGAGGGGCGGCGAGCGTGTCTCGTGTGAAACTCACCCATCGAGATGATGTTTGTAGCAACTCGACCATTGACCGACACCCGAGGTGTCGGCTTGGGATGTCGCATCTGCCGGGGAGACTTCCTAATCTGTGGCTATGAACCGTTACAACTTTGACATTGTGGTGATCGGAGCCGGGCATGCCGGGATTGAGGCAGCGCTGGCCGCTGCGCGGATGGGGGCAAAAACGGCTCTGCTCACGATGAACGTCGATATGGTCGGCGCGATGTCCTGCAATCCGGCGATCGGGGGTGTCGCGAAGGGGCAGATCGTTCGCGAGATTGATGCCCTCGGCGGCGAGATGGGTCGCGTCATTGATGAGACCGGCCTGCAGTTCCGCATGCTGAATCGGAGTAAGGGTGCGGCCATGTGGTCGCCTCGCGCACAAGCCGACAAGAAGGCATATCAGTTCGCGATGAAGCTGCGGGTCGAGGATCAGGAGAACCTGACGCTCGTACAGGAGATGGTGGAGACGCTGCGCGTCGAACGCGGAAGTGAAGCCAAACGCGGAATGCGGAATGCGGAATGCGGAGGGAACCTGTCCGCATTCCCCGTTCCGCATTCCGCAATCCAAACAGTGACGGGCGTCAAAGTGCGTGGTGGTGCTGAGTACCGTGCCATGGCCGTCATCGTCACCACCGGCACCTTTCTCCAAGCTGTCATGCATATGGGGGAGGCGAAGACGGCGGGGGGGCGTGCTGGTGAGGGGACGACCAGGACGTTGTCCGACTCGTTCCGCGAGTTGGGGTTTGAGCTGGCACGGTTCAAGACGGGGACGCCGGCACGTATCAACGGGCGGACGATCGACTACTCGGTCATCGAAGAGCAGCCGGGGGATGCGGAGCCGCAGCCGTTCTCGTTCATGACCAATCGCATTGAGAAGGATCAACTTTCGTGCTGGCTCACTGAAACGAACAAGCCGGTGCATGACGTCATTCGAGAGAATCTGCATCGGGCTCCGATGTACAGCGGTCAGATCGAATCGACCGGACCTCGTTACTGCCCATCGATCGAGGACAAGGTCGTGCGGTTCGCGGACAAGACGTCACATCAGATCTTCCTCGAACCGGAGGGCTGGAACACGCGTGAGGTCTACTGCAACGGGATCTCAACTTCTCTGCCCCGTGATGTGCAGGACGAGATGATCCGCAATATTCGTGGTCTCGAACGAGCAGAGATCATGCGGTACGGGTACGCGGTCGAGTACGACTTCGCCCCGCCAACACAGTTGAAGCCGACGTTGGAGACAAAGCGGGTCGAAGGGTTATACTTCGCAGGACAGATCAACGGGACGACGGGCTACGAGGAGGCAGCTGCCCAAGGCTTTTTGGCCGGCATCAACGCGGCGCTCAAACTGCGAAACGATGAACCTTTGGTGATCGACCGATCGCAGGGGTACATCGGCGTGATGATCGATGACCTTGTGACCAGGGGAGTGACGGAGCCCTATCGAATGTTCACATCGCGTGCTGAGTATCGACTGCTGCTGCGTCAGGACAACGCGGACCGACGGTTGACGCCAGTCGGTCGAAGGATTGGACTGGTCACTGATGATCGATGGCGACGACTCGAACAACACGAGACAGACATCGCGAGGGCCTTCGAGGTCTTGCACCGAGAACGCCATCACGGAAAGACACTCGAAGAGTGGCTGAGGCGTCCGGAGATTAACTGGCCGCAGCTTTGTGAAATGTCCTCCGAACTGGCGAGTCTGGAGTTCGCAGAACTGGCGAAGCATCAGGTCGTCACCGAGACGAAGTATTCCGGTTACATTCGCCGTCAGGAGTCGGACATTGCCCGTCAGGCGAAGGTCGAGAACATCCGCATTCCAGAGACGTTTGACTTCCACGCAGTGGCTCATCTTCGGAGAGAGGCGAAGGACAGGCTGACGCAGGTGCGTCCGCAGAATCTGGGACAGGCGGCGAGAGTCAGCGGCATCACCCCTGCGGACCTGGCGGTTTTGATGATCTCCTTGAAGGATCCTCAGCGATCGTCGTCATCAACGCAGACTCTCTGACGTGCGTATTGTCGCGCAGCAGACCCATTCTGGCGGAATCACTACTGGCCAAATCTGCGTGCCCTTCCTGTTTTGTCATTGTCAGTGGGTCGGAATGATCGTTGGAGTGAGGTAATAAGTGCATTCCAGATAGGAGGTTCTGCGCACTTCGGTTGTCCGACAAGGTGAGGATAGCTTGGGAAGTCAGACGGCCGGTGTGCTATTGACCGAATCCGAAGAATGGATACAATCGGCATGACCGTTAAAGCTGGTAATCTTGATGTCTACTCGGCTTTGGGTCGATTCCACTTCGGAGGGTTCAGAATTGGCAGTCTTTTCACACTTTTCAAAAGTGGGCTGCTGCCAATTTGAGTGAGAGAGCAGTCGAGTTTTCATTGGAACGGCCCAGTTCGTTTCGTACGTGGTTGCTTCAGTGACCATCGCCGATCCATCCAAGACCATTTTGACGTGGTTATCAGGGAAGAACACGAGGTCGTCGGTAGCGGGCATGCGACCGACATCCATCACTCCACGGCTCGCATGGAAGGCGAGTCCAATCCAAGGGACGGAGCATGAGTACAAACACCAAGACCGTCTACACAACTGGTGAGGCGGCAAAGATCTGTAAGGTCAGCCAACAGACCATCATTCGCTGCTTCGACTCGGGCCAACTCAAAGGATTTCGTGTGCCGGGATCGCGCTTCCGCCGTATTCCGCGCGACGTGCTCTACAAGTTCATGAAGGAGAACGGCATCCCCACCGATGCCCTCGAAAGCGGCAAGCGCAAAGCGCTCATCGTCGATGATGACCTGAGTTTGTCGGACTTGATGAAGGATGTTCTCGAAGCCGACGGTCGATTCGAAACCCGTGTCGCGAATAACGGTTTCGACGCCGGCATGATGACCCGCGAATACCGTCCGGATGTGATCATTCTGGATGTGATGCTGCCCGACATCAACGGCAAGGAAGTCTGTCAGCGAATCCGAAATGACTCGACGATGGATGATGTCAAAATTATCTGCATCTCCGGAATGGTCGAGCAGGACAAGGTCGCAGACCTGAAGGCTGCGGGTGCAGATGACTTTATGCAGAAGCCGTTCGAAGTGGAAAACCTCGTCGCACGAGTCTGCGAATTGCTGGATATGGAAACCGTCAGCACGTGACGCTCTTGTGACAGAAACGAGGGCCTCGGTCATGTCAGCGCCCCGTCGTGTCGATGGTCCTCAATCCACTGATGCTGCACGCGGCGATTTGCACGCGGAGGCACTTGCCGCAATCTCGCAAGCCTGCGGGCTCATCGAACTCGACGGGCTGCTGCGTCATCTTGTGAGCACATGGTGGCAACTCACTCAATCACAGCGAGTGATCCTCACGGTCCACGATGACGCGCGTCGTGTCATTCATGCAGCCACAGTCGATCGCAACGGCGCGATACGTCTGGATGAATTCGAGCTAACAGGCGACTCACTCCTCCCGGACCGATTGATTCGTGTCGCCGATGATTCGGAGGGTTCATCGCGGGAGGATCCTGAACAGCATGTGCACACGTCGCTGTTGTCACTACGACCTGTGGGAGAGGTGCTGCTGTGGGGGCCGCGTCCGTTGCCGTCTGATCTCCAGACTCACTTGTGTCAGTGTACGGCCGACCTGTTGATCCGGGCTGTCGAGAATGACTGCATCTTGCGGCAGGCAAAGCTCGACGCACTCGGAGAGTTCGCCGCGGGGGCGGGGCATGAGATCAATAACCCGATTGCGGCAATCTCCGGGCGAGCACAGTTGCTCCTGCGAGACGAGACCGATCCGCAACGGCGACAACATCTGCTCACAATTGGCGCACAGTCGCTGCGTGTCCGCGACATGATCGGCGACACGATGCTGTTCGCCCGTCCGCCGAAACCGGACCCACAGCAATGGAATCTGACCGTGATCGTCAGCGAGGTCGTGTCGAAGTTTGAGGACGAATGCAGCGCACGCTGTTTGAGGATCGCGGGTGAGCGAGCGAGTGATGTTCCCATTCTGGCGGACCGGACGCAGTTATGCGTTGTCATCAGTGAGTTGCTGCGGAATGCGATCCAGGCGTCACCCGATGGGGCGCAGATCGACGTAGAGACGGTCTGCGAAACCACGAGTGATGAGCGCACATGGGCCCGGCTGACCATCCGGGATGAGGGACCGGGGTTGAGTGACGAGGCACGGGAGCACTTGTTCGATCCATTCTACTCAGGCCGACAGGCGGGACGCGGATCGGGCTTCGGCCTCTCCAAATGCTGGCGGATCGTAACGAACCACGGAGGTCGGATCGACACGCGGGAAAGTGATGTCGGCATGACGCTCGTCATTCATTGGCCGACCGCGACGTGATCGGCGATTCCATTATCCCGCTTTTTGCAATTCTTTCGCTGCCTGTTCCTTCAGACGCTTTCGCACGACGCTTCGTGGTTCGGACTTCCAGCGGCGGTGGACCCAGAAGTACTGCTCAGGGGCACGGCGAACGGCTCGTTCGAGGGCAGACGTGAATCGCTGAGTGATCTCGCGAATCTCATCGTCAGCCTCGATCGTCAGAGGATCGATAACCTCTTCACAGCCGAGTTCAAACCGTGACCACCGACTGTTGGCAAAGTCGTCCGGGCTGCGGAAGCCGTAGCCGACTATGATCAACGCTTTGTATTCCATCGCCATGAGTGCGATCGATTTGAACGTCGAGGCGGGATGTCCGAAGTAATCAACAAACATGCCTTTGCCGCCGGCGTCCTGGTCACACAACAGACCCAGGTAACCCCCCGCTTCCATCAACTCGACCATCTCGGGAGCAGCACCGTTCTTGTCGATCAGCCGATGTCCGGTTGCCTCGCGGGACTTCTCAAACCATCGGTTGATGTACGGGTTGTCGATCGCTCGCCCGACGATGCCCATCCGCATACCAAACAGGCCAAACATCTTCATCGAGACTTCCCAGTTCCCGAAGTGCCCGCTCAGCAGAATGGCCGGCCGTCCCGAGCAAAACGCCTGCGCGAACATCTCTCGATTGCGAAAGACCGTCAGGTCACGGCAGTTGGCGAGCGTCATCACTCGCGGGAGCTGCACCATCTCAGCGACCATCCGGAACAGGTGGACCCACATCTTGCGGATCATCTTGTGGATCTGGTCGGGGGTGAGAGTTGATGGTCGATGGTTGAGGGTTGAGGGTTGAGAGTGGAAAGAACTCGCAGATTTCAAATCTGAACGGATTTGAGGTTTGAGATTTGAGATTTCGGATTTTTGATGAAGGTCATCGGTGTCAGCAGACGTTTCATCGTCCACCGGAGTTGAGAACGCCCGCTCGATGTTCTCGTATGCAACGTGGTACCGCGTGAGTTTTTTCGGGATCACTTCGACGAACAACCAGCCGAGTCCTTCTGCGATGCGGGCTGTTTGTCGGGCCGAAAGCATCTGCAGAAGGCAGACGGCGAACCGAAAGCCGACATACTCCATCCATTGACGAAGACGCATTGCGGACATGGTTCCATCCATGGTCGATGATGTGCAGGAAGGCCCAGTGTCCTTGTCTGATTGAGACCGGTCAACCCCGACATCAAAGTGCCGCAATGAGCCAGCATCCGGCGACAATCAGGTTGCTGCCCAAGACCCAGACAACGACTCTCCACCACGACCGGGCCAGGAATTGATCAAACCTGCTGTGCGGCCCCAGCACCTTTCGCAGGCCCATCGTGAGCATCAGCGTGGCGACGATTGTGTAGCCTTCGACAACAATGAACAGGCCGATCCAGTCAAACAGATCGTTCGCCGGGATGACCGCCAGGCCGAACAGGAATGCGACCATCATCAGACCGCAGAGAATCAGCAGCACCCCGCCCATGCGGTCGCCCATTGAGCGATCTCCCCGATAGACCGATGGAAGCTATCCGCCGTACACCCAGCGATAGGTTACGTAAGTCGAAAGGCCCATCACGATCACTGTGTAAAAAAAGAACAGTGATAGCATCTTGGTGATCGCCTGCCCGGCCTCGACATCGTCGGCACTGAACTCCTTGATGGCGGCGCGGTCAAACGGCTCTTCGGTGGTCGTAGCGGGTGGAGCGGTTGTCTCGGACATGTCTAATGCGGGTGAGTGTTGAGTCGTTCAATGGAAATATCAGAGGGGATTGTGACTTTTTCCGGCACGCGTGTCGAGCCAAATGCGAACGACCGCAGGAAGTGGTAGTGGGTCAGTTTGGTGATCGGGTGGCATGGCATCACGGCGATAGTCGGGTCGCCATGCTCAAGAACCGCTGAAAAACATGCTCACCCGCCTGCCGTCGTGAGAGCATTCCACACCGCAGAAATGAATTCTCTGTCTAAATTGCCCCACTATCCAGGACGTGAAGACCAGCTACTGGTGCTTCTCGACCGCTCGCTTGAGTGCGGCTCCCATGTCTGCGGGGCTTTCTGCCACTTCGACGCCGGCCGCTTCAAGGGCCTCGACCTTCTCTGCCGCTGTCCCCTTTCCGCCGGAAATGATTGCTCCCGCGTGGCCCATGCGTTTGCCGGGAGGGGCCGTCTTGCCGGCAATGAAGGCTGCGACCGGCTTGCTGATATGGGCTTTCACATGCTCAGCGGCTTTGATCTCCGCGTCGCCGCCGATCTCGCCGATCATCAGGATCGCCTCGGTCCCCGGGTCCTGCTCGAACAGGTCCAGCAGTTCGATAAACTTCGTGCCAATGATCGGATCACCACCGATTCCGATCGCCGACGACTGACCGAGTCCGACGTTGCCGAGTTGCCACGCGGCTTCGTAAGTCAACGTGCCACTCTTGCTGATGAGACCGACCGTGCCCGGTGTGTGAATGTACCCGGGCATGATGCCGATCTTCGCGACACCCGGCGTGATCACGCCCGGACAGTTGGGGCCGATCAGCCTCGTCTTGGGGTAGTCCTCCAGAAACTCGGCCGCTTTCGCCATGTCGAGGACCGGCACCCCCTCCGTGATTGCCACGATGAGTTCGATCCCCGCGTCAGCCGACTCCATGATGGCATCTGCAGCAAACGGCGGCGGCACAAACACCAGCGACGTATTCGCCCCCGTCTTCTCGATCGCTTCCGCCACCGAGTCGAACACAGGAAATCCGTCGACTTCTTCGCCCCCCTTCCCCGGCGTCACCCCACCGACGATCACATCTTCGGACCTTCCGCATTCATCCCTCGCATACTCCCGACACTTCTGCGAATGAAACAGGCCAGTCTTGCCGGTAATGCCCTGGGTGATGATCTTGGTGTTCTGGTCAACGAGGATCGACATTTTGAGTTTTCAGTGTTCAGTTGTCAGTTTTCAGTCAAAGGAAGCGGACTGTAGCCTAGCGAATCACGAATGCTGTTCGCCAGTATCCCTACTCGCCCGCAACCTCGATGTAGATTCCGTCCGGGTCAGCGATAAGAAAGTTTGCGTTGCCCTCAACCAGCGGCTCAATCACTCGGGCTCCCCATCGGGTCGCTCGGTCGAACGCACCGCTGATGTCATCAGTGAACACCAACAGGGTTGCCATGGCTTGTTCTGAGAAACTCAGCTGACTTGATCGATCAGTGTTTTCCAGCAACGTGATGGTGAGGCCGCCGAGTTGTAACCAGGGGCAAGTGATTGGATCGTCGCCTTGCAGTAGCTCAGCGCCGAGAACTTTCCGATAGAACGCCATCGATCGAAATCGATCTGTGCACACGATCGAGACTGCGTTCGGCCAGTTCAAGTCATCGGAACTGCTGTTCATTCATCCTCGCATGTTGTACTGCCGACATGGTTGGCTTGGATCATACCCCGTAGCCTTCCCATGTCACCCCGCAGGCGTTACCAGCGTTCGACGGGTCCGGAGGGGACGGGGACGTGGAGGTCGGGGAGTTGGTCGGTGCGGGAGGCGCCGTGGGGACCGGCAGTTTGGATGGCGGTAATCGCGGACTCAAATTCAGGGATTGTTCTGGAGATCTGAAACTGGTGGCGGAGGTGGGGACGCACGCGCATGCCTTTGAGGTACCAGTGGCCCATCTTGCGGAACATCACGACGGCCCGTCTCTCCGGATGCAGTTCGCAGAGATAGCCGAACTGACGAAGCAACAGTGCGAGTCGATCATCGAAGTTGCTCGGTGGATCGAACGACCCGGTCAGTTCCCATTGAACGAGTTGACGGAAGATCCACGGATTGGCCAGCGCACCGCGACCGATGGAGATGCCGTCACAGCCGGTCTCATGGAACATGCGGTCCGCATCCGCGACCGTGAGGATATCACCGTTGCCGATGACCGGGATGCGCTCGACCGCCTCGACGACTTGCCGGATGCCGCTACGATCGACCGTGCCGGTGAAGCCCTGTTCGCGGGTGCGTCCGTGAATGGCGATGGCAGCGACGCCGACTTGCTCGAACTCGCGGGCAAATCGCGGTGCCGTGATTTGAGTCGCATCCCAGCCGAGTCGCATCTTGACCGTGACCGGCAGGCGAACTGCGTCGACAACCGATTTGACGAGCCGCACCGTCTCGTTCGTGTCGCACATCATCGCCGATCCGCCGCCGGTTTTCGTGATGCGTTCGACGGGGCAGCCCATGTTGATGTCGATCGAGTCGACGCCATACTCCTCCAGGAACTGGGCCGCGTCACGCATACGTGAAGGATCGTTGCCGAAGATCTGCACGGAGAACGGCGAGTCATCGGGGTGTGTGGCAATGAGATCGAACGCCTTCTGCCGTCGTTCCAGAAGACTCCGGGCATTGACGAGGTCGGTCGTGCCGAGGCCCATTCCCCCGATTTCATGCACAATCCGCCGGAAGGGTAGGTTCGTGAACCCGGCCAACGGGGAGAGGAGATACCGCGACTTGAGTCGCAGATCGCCGTACATCAGAGGTGTGGGAGGGGTGTCCATGCCGGAAAAGTTTAACCAGTTTGTCAGACCGGAACGACCTGCCGCCCGACAGGCCACTCGGGCCCGTTTCGCGTGACGCTCTGTGACGATTGTACCGATTCATCTTCATGTGCGACCTGTACGTCATGGGTCGAACATCGTGAATTCAACAGTCGTGCTGGAGCTGACCCATGCAACGGACGTTCGTCTTACCGGGCCTGATCACTGCCATCGCAATCCTCCTTGTCCCGGAGACAGCCACCGCTCAGGGAATCCGCGGCCGTGCGGACTGGATGTTCCTCAGCCGGAACAACGACTCCGTCTCAGTCCCCTACATCACCGGGCCGGACACCTTCAGCGGTTCGGGTGTCGACTTTGGATATGAATCGGGGTACCGATTCATGTTGGGGTACGGCTCACCGTCGTATGAGATCGAGGCACAGTTCACAGCGGTCGACAACTGGAGCGAACAATCCTTTGCCACGTTGACCGAGGAATTGTTCTTCGACAACAACGCCGCCAATGCTTTCGTCAACGGCGGCACCCCCGGCAACGTGTTCGGCATCATGACGGCACTCGGTGTCGCAGCAGAGGACCCGTTCACAACCACTCTTGATGATGAAACGCTGGAAAGTGAGTTTCTCATTCCCGGTGCCAATGCGAGCTATCGGTACGAGAGCGAGTACGCAGACGTTGAAATCAACATCACTACTCCCCGGTGCGACTGGTTCCGCTTCGGCCTCGGTTATCGGCACGTCGATCTCGACGAGCGAGCGGGGTTTGCTATCTCAGGACTCTTCGATGCTCTCGACGTTGACGACGGTCAGACGGTCGGAGGCGCGTCGAACGATGATAACGACGGCTTGTCGAATGCTGCGTTGGAGGAGGCCGGGTTTGCAGCGACAGGTGGAGCGGACGGATTCGACAACATCCTCAACGCGGCCGGTCCGGACACGCTGACGATCGGCATCGACGCTCAAACGACCAACCGGCTCGACGGTCTGCAAGGCGTGTTCGAAGGTTCGATCGTTGACTCGCCTTACTTCCTGCTCGACCTGACCGCCCGCCTCGGTGTGTTCCACAACAACACGAGTGCAGACGTTACAGAAACGGTCGCGGGAAGCGGCAACGACACTTCCGTCTATACTCGGTCACTGCGAGACACCGACAACACCTACGCGTTCCTTGTCGGGACCGGCTTGCGAGCAGGCATCAAACTGACGGACAACGCCCGCATTCACACCGGCTATGAGTTCATCTTCATCGACGGTGTGGCCCTCGCGCCGAATCAGCCCAGCCGCGTCGGCCCCGGCGGTGTCTTCAACATCGACAACGGCAGCAACATTCTGATCCACGGTGCCCGCGTGGGCCTCGAACTGGTGTGGTGAATGGTCGAACGTTGAAAGTCTGGTAATGGGGTCATTTGAAAACTGTCATTACGGAAACGGCATGTCTGCTGCTATGGCCTGCGTGCATTCGTGGTAATCCGCACTCTCCACGCAATCATCGAAGAAGACAACCGGGGATTCACACCTGTCGATACTAACCTAAATAAGTCCTCCACAATATTGGAGTGTCCTGCGGCTTTGGCGAAGGAGTTTCGCATGTCGGCGTAGTGGTTGTTGTTCGTGTGGAACCAGTCGAATGCTTGTTGGACCAACTCGGGCAGTGTCTGGCACTTGTGGTTGCGAGTGATCGTTTCGCGCAAGTGCCACCAAACGCGTTCGATCGGGTTCGTCTCGGGAGCGTACTTGGGGAGGAAATGCAACACAAGGCGGTGGCTCGAATGGCACGTAGTTCTTTCGTAACGTGTTTCTTCGATTTGACATAGGCAAGAAGGCCTCTCTTGCATAGATGGAGTTGTCACACACCCATCTCAGGCAAGGAGGCCTCACAATGTCGTTTTCTCATCAAGGACGATTTCGACAACAACTGCGTTTTCTGCGGCAGTAGTTTTTTCAGGACGATGGACTGCCGTTTGGCGATGTGCTGTCGGAGTTGATTGTCTCCAAGGCGCTGTGCGACCATGCGGTGGATTGGGTTGATCGGATCGATTCTCCCCTCGTCACGCTGTGGGTCTTTCTGGGGCAGGTCCTGAGCCAGGACCATTCCTGCCGAGCAGCTGTGGCTCGACTGATTGCTCATCGAGTCTCGCGCGGCCAGCGTCCCTGTTTGGCAGAGACAGGTGCCTACTGCCAAGCTCGGAAGCGGCTGCCAGAAGAGTTCTTCTCCGACGTTGCCCGTCAGACTGGACAGGCTTTGGATGAGTCTGCCGACAAGCAGTGGCTTTGGAAACGTCGGCGTGTTCTCGTTGACGATGGTTCGACCGTATCGATGCCGGAAACGGAGGAGAACCAACGGGCCGATCCGCAGCCTCCCCAACAGCAGCCAGGTGTGGGCTTTCCTCTGGCGCGGATGGCCGCGTTTTTTTCGCTGTCTTGCGGAGCCGTGCTGGATCTGGTGATCTGCAGCTATTCCGGCAAGGGGCACAGCGAACTGGGAATGCTCCGAACATTGTGGGACACCCTGCGTTCGGGCGACATCATGCTTGCCGACCACTACATGTGTGCGTACCACGAAATCCATCTGCTCAAGCAGCATGGGATCGACACGGTCACGCGTCTCCATCATTGTCGGAATGTCGACTTCAGGCGTGGCCAACGGTTGGGCAAAGGGGATCACATCGTTCAGTGATCAAAACCGAGTCTCATTCGTTCGGTGGACCGACAGACTTTCAAATCAAATCCCCATCGACTCACGGTGCGTGAAACACGCATGCGCATTCAGCAGCCCGGATTCCGCTGCCGAAGTATGATCGTGGTCTCCACATTGTTGGATGCCGAGGCAGTCACGGCTCACAACCTCGCGGAACTCGATCGGGCTCGTTGGAATGCCGAACTCGATCTCCGGTCGCTGAAGCAAACCATGCAAATGGACATCTTGCGCTGTCAGACACCGGAGATGGTGCGAAAGGAGATCTGGACACACATCCTGGCCTACAATCTCGTTCGCACCATCATGGCGCAGGCGGCCAGCAAGCACGGTGTCGAACCACGATCAATCAGCTTCAAGGGGGCGATCCAGACCCTCGAAGCATTTCAGCCATTCATTGCATTCCAAAGTGATTGTGCTGCGACAATCCTCCCGCCCCTCTACCAGCAACTGCTCGACGCCATCGCCACCCACCGCGTCGCCGACCGCCCCGATCGCTTCGAACCACACCAGCGCAAACGAAGACCAAAGAAGTTCAAGCTCATGATGAAACCCACACAGGAAATCAAACGCGCTGTCCTCAATGGACTTGCATAGAACTACGTGCCATTCGGCGGTGGCTCCACTGCTGGAGATACTCCCAGACCTTCTGGCAGTTGTGAAAGCGGGCGTTGTCACAGATCACATGAATCCGCTTCCAGCAACGGAGCCGACGCGAGTTCTGGTTCGCAAAGCATTTTCGACAATTGGGGAATGGCCTGAGAGGGTGTTATTGGCTTCACTGTTGTGTTTTTTTGTCATGTTGCGGCAATGAGCACGACACGGACGTCGACATACCCCAGTGACGTCACTGATGAGCAGTGGGAGTTCCTGCTGCCGTATCTGACATTGATGACCGAAGAGGCACCGCAGCGGCAGTAGGCCCTGCGTGATCTGTTCAATGCGGTTCGTTACGTTGTTCGCACGGGCATCCAGTGGCGTTACCTGCCCCACGACTTCCCACCCTGGTCGGCCGTTGATCAACAAGCCAGACGGTGGTTGCACGCAGGAGTGTTCAAAACGATTGCACACGATCTGCGAATCATCACCGGAAGTACATAACACGCTCTAGGGTCCCAGGAAATGAAGAACCACAGTATCGCTATTGCGAGAAGAGCAAGTGACGCTGCACTGATCCACCCTATGTGGCGAGTGATTCGATTTCGTTCGACTCGATTTTCGGTCATGCTGACCCTGCATAACTGGCCGATTATTTCAACAACCGCTTCGGTATTCGAGACTTCTCACCGATCCCAGAATCAACGTCAGTCCTCCTTGTGACCGTCGAATGCGGACGGTCTCGTTTGTACATAAGTGTAGGACAGTCCCAACATCGCCACCGCACCCAGCCTCTCGCCCCTCCCCCCCCCCCCCCCCTTCGCCCTGGCCGCGGTGGGGGGTGGGTCGGGGGGGGGGGGGGGGGTGGTCCGCGGGGGGGGGGGGGGGGGGGGGGGGGGGGGGGGGCGGTGGGGGGGGGCGGCGGGGTGGGGGG
>JAGQPX010000201.1 GCA_020426505.1 Planctomycetaceae bacterium
TTCGGCGTCGGTGTAGACGGTTGTTATGGCGGCTGAATCGACGTCCGCATAGCGGCCTTGGTTGGTTGTGGAGACAGACGAGACCCCGACAGGGGCACTGTGGTCGACATAGGTTGTGCGGACCACGAGGTCTTCAGGTTGATGCACCGAGCCTGCTGTCGACGCCTGAGCCGTGAGAGAGATACGGCCGAACTGATCGTATTCGAAGTAGGAATGACGGAAGTTGCCCTTCAGTGGATCGTCAGCGACGTTCGTGTCGAAGTCGAAGAACGTCTCCGTCAGATCGCCAGCCGAGTTATAAGTCAAACGCTGTTGGCTGTTGTTCTGTTTGTTATCTTGCTTGCGCAAGCGGCCGAGTCCGTCAACAAAGGCCTCCGTGTGAGCGATCGTGGCAGCGTCCTCGACGGTCGTGGAAGTGACTTTGCGACCGATGTTCGCATAGGTGTTCGTTGTTGTAACGAACTCTTGCGTGGGAATTGGCGGGACGGCATCCGGGTCTGGATCTGGCGTGATCGGCTGTTGCGTCGTCGCAACTCGACCAAAGGCATCGTAGGTCGACGTGCTGGTGTACAGGTCGAGATCGAAACCGATGCCATTCGGTGTGAAGCGATGTTCTGTCGTGGTGAGGACATTGCCATGGGAATCGTTTGTGTATTCCACAACCGCACCACCGGAAGCGACGATTTCGGAGAGCTCCAAATATCCGAGTGCATTGTAGTCGTAGTGTTGGGCAGCCAGTGTTGGGGTGAGCGTGATCACTTCATCTTCACCGGAACCAGTAACAGTCCGTTGGATGCCATGTTGCTCTTGAAGCACCCGTCCGAGGGCGTCGTAGCTGAATTCGCTGAGGATTTCGACGGGGTTATTGCCGGACTCGAGAGCGACATTTCTTTGAGTGCGGGTCAGCAGTCGATCCTGGCGGTCATAGGCGAATACGCCGGCAGCGCCCGTGAGTAGATCGGACGTCTCGATGATGCGACCGAACTGATCACGTTCGGAAAGGACGGCATGAGTCGAAGTTGGGAGACCATTCGCAAAGGCTGTAATGCCGGTCGTGACGATCCATTCCACACGGTCCAGCGGGTCATAGAAGTATTTGACCGGCTGCATATTCGAGCCGGTGACCGACTTGACCAGACCACCTTTGAAGTAGTCGGTCGTGATCATGCGCGTATTCAACGGCGACAGGTCGGCAAAACGGGCGTCTTCGTAGACCGTGACTAACCTGCCCTGCGTGTCGTACTCGAAGGAGGTGTAGACATCTTCCGCTGCACCGGCATTTTCAACTGAGCGGCCGGTATGTACAGCCTTCGTAAGGCCGCTGTCGTAGTAGAGGTATGCAGTTTCGGAGAGGGGGGTATCTGGGTACTCGGCATCCGTGACGATCTCAGTCAACAAGCGGTTTTGAGAATCATAAGTGCGAGCTGTCAGAACACCATCGTTGCCGGTGCCACTGCCGTCATCGACGGTGATCGATGTCGCATTCCCGAAGCCGCCGCTGTAACCGTATGTGGTCACAACGAGGAGATTTGGATCGGTCGTAAAACCAGTCACAATGCCGTCGTTGTCAAAGATGGCTTCTCCGGTTTTGGTTTTCGAAACACGACGCGAAGTGTCGTACTCAAAATCAGTCGTTAGACCGAGTGCGTCGGTGTAATTCAGAAGTACATCATCGACTCCCATGGCTCCCGCCATATAGGTGCCGTAATGCCAATTCTCTTGATAGCCGAGCGGACCATCCAGTTGTGTAATGCGATGCTTGCTGTCGCGCGCAAAAGTGGTGACGCGCCCCAACGCGTCGGTCTCGGAGATGAGAAACCCGAAATCATCGTACGCATATCGACCGATCTCAAAGTCCGCGTAAAGTTCTGTCACGTTCCCGATTCGGTGTGGCCGGGGATCATTCTCCGTCAAGATATCCGGCACTCTCGGGTAGAACTCATCCCCATTGTCCTTTCGGCCGTTGAGGACGATGGTATCGATTGTTCCGTAGACCTGTGACTGGTCTTCGTAGTCGTAGCGGTAAGCAGTTAGACGACCTGGTTGGTTGTTGGCAGGTGCGCTTTCATCAATCACTTCCCCTTCAATGAACCGGACGACCTGACCGTATGCGTCTCGATCCCAGCGGTCTCTTGTCGTCTCTGTCACATTTCCGTCGGTGACGATCACGTCTCGAAGGAGCAGCCTCCCTCGATCATCGAACTGATACTCCGTACGCACTGTGCCGGTGAAGTCACTGCCGGCGGCACCCGTACCCGGGTAGAACTGCAAGTCCGAACCTTCGATTGGAGAGTTGTCGTTCGGATCGATGGCGAAGAGTTCACGAACTGTTGCGACAGGAGCACCCGTAACAAGACCGAACCAGTCTCCGCCGTTGGCTGCGGTCGGATGGAGACGCTCCAGATCGCTCAGGGCCAGCCCGGATTGGACACCGTAGACTGCTTCGTCATCACCTCCAGTTCCAACAGTGATCTTCGAGAGCAGCGAGCGACCATCACTGGCATATTCGATCGAAGTGACGATCTTCCCACCGGACTCCGAGCCGATTGTGTCCTGGCTGAGCAGGTTGGTGCCGGCCATGTAATCGAAATCTCGCGTATAGTTTCCGACAGAGAGGCTATTAAGCTGATCATTTGTGACCGACAGAGTCATCATCTGGCCATTGGGAGCTGTCGTGATTGTCGGTGCCACCGGGTTCGAGTAGTCAAACGTCGTGACACCTCCGTCTGGTCCGATGATCGATGCGATTCTTGGGTTCGGCGTGTGTTGGTCATACGTAAATGTCGTCGCCGGACCATCAGGAGGTGTGACGGAGGCAGCGAGACCATCATCTCGGAATCGCCAGGTGGTGCCATCCGGCAGTGTGTAGGTCCACTCTTCAGATCCTAAATTGACGTTTCGCACCAGAGTGCCGAATTCCTCTCTGTCTCTGACGCTGGTCGATGGGTCGATCGCCTTCCACGTTTGAATTCCGTTATTCTGATTGACACCACGGAACAAACGCGAACCTCCGCCGGCAATCGAGAAGATTGCGAAGTCATCTTTGAAGTCTTCGTCATTGCTGTTCCCCTTCATCTCTTGCCAGACGATGTACGGAATCCCCGATACTTCCCAGCCTGCCCCCAATCCACCGAATGGACCATGGTCAGGATCTGATTGCCGCCTGACGACAGCGTCACCTGCCAGCGCCACCGCCTGCTCGGTTCCTCCAGCCAAAGTGATGATTCCTTCTAGTGTCCAACGGTAGACTCCAGTTGGCTGATCCCAGTCAGGGAAGGCTGCCTCGATTGTGAATTCGCCTTCATTTGTCAAAGCCGCGAGGCTAGACGGGTCGTCAAGGAGGATTGTCTGATTTTGTCCTGAGATTTCGCTGATCAGAACTCCATTGGCATCCACATCGTATTTGAACCACTTGGCGGTGACCTCAACATTGGTGATGGTCTGAGTGGGGTCGTTTCGGGAAATCGTCCCGCGAATGATCGGCAAAGTTTCTGCGAGAGAAGAGTCATAGACCAATGAGTACGGACTCGTGTCGCCGGGTTGCAAGTCGGCATCGAGTGACTCGCTCACAGAGACCGCGCCACGAGCGAAGTCAATCTGTGCAGAGCCGAATGTTTCAAGTTTGCTGTCGTTCAACCCATTTGAGACATGGCCTGCACGCATTGACCAGCCTTCTGAAGTGATGGGGAGGTCATTTCGTCCAACCTGAATGAGGGTTGGAAGCCCCGCATCACGCGGAGCGAGGACTGATCCAGGATCCAGAATGTTGCCGCGCGTGTGTACGCTGAAATTGGTGTATGCAATCTTGCTGCGGGAGAATCCATCGGTGACGTAGTAGTATTTGTCATTCGATTTTTGAGTATTGTTACTTGAGGGAGGAGTTGTCAGGGTCAGCAGAACCGAATCATTGATGATCTCCTTGGACCCGAACGCTCCAAAGTTCAGTGAGGAGTTGTTGCTCGCTCCATTCACCAGTGTCAGTACAAATAATTTGTCACCATCATTGTCGGCAACGTCTAGTGGAAACTGAACCTGAGTAGGCGCCCCTCCGATCTCATACGCGATCAGAACTTTTTCCGGCGCCTCCAGGACGGGTGCGGTGTTCTCAACTCGGATTGTCACCAGAGCCTGTTCCTGACTTTCATGGACTCCGTCGCTCGCAACATAGTGGAGATCAACACGATAATCGCCTGCCACCTGGTAGAAGCTGTAATTCGGCGAGAATACCCACGTTCCGTCGTCGTTCTTGGTCAGATGGCCTTTGTCTTGTACGGCGACGGCGCCGTTGACGGGTTGACTGCCTGTTGCTTCAGCTTCAACAACGAGTCCAGCGTCTCTGGGGAGTCCAGTGATCTTGAGTTGATGAACGATCGTCTGAAAGCGATCCTGGCCGACTCGAGGTTGGATGTATTGGACAGTCACCTCCGGGTCACCCGGGTCCGCCGGGAATCTTAATCGCAGCTCATCTTCAACCTTTGTTTCGACTCGTACGCCTGTGTCGTCCCTGGCATCATCAGCCTTGAATTCACCAATCAGCGTCGCTGTCTGCTCAGACCCTGATCGAAGGCTGAGGCTCCATGTGTCAGTCTTTTGAACCGTATCGAGCACGATGAAGAACTCATCGACCAAATCGATCGAATAGCCACCTTGGCCATCAGAGACAAGTCTGCCGTCGTCGACACTTCTAAAGTCGATATCGAGGCGATCACCTTGCGGGTCGATATCGTTGATCCGTGGATCAACAGTCAGGTCGTGCCTCTGCGAAGTCGTGTAGGAATCGTTGACAACAATTGGCTCAGTATCGCTCAAGCGGAGTGTGACTTTCGCCGTGTTTGTGAGCGTTCCGTTGTTGTCCAGTTGATAGAGAATCTCTGCCTCGAGATCTTTGCCAATTTGATCAATCAGTGGAGTGAAGACAATTTGATTGTTCTCAACTGTTGTCAATCCAAGAAGCGGATCAGCTCCGTCGACGAGCACCACTGGCAAGTCGGGTTGCCCATCGTTGGCAGTCACATCAATGACGTAGGTGCTGCGACCACTGGCGAGGCGAATCACGTCATCACTCGGATTGGGCGAATCGACTCGAACAATGCGGACCGCGTCAGCGATCGCTGCACTCGTGTTCTCATTCGTCGTGAAGACCGGAGACGGACGATGAAGAGCGACTGAAAGCAGACCACTGGAAACGTCGACCGTGCCTAACTCCGCCCAACCGACTCCCTCAAACTCTGCATCAAGTGGATGAATTCGTTGATTGACGATCCGCGTTTGTCGTGCCGTGTCGATTCCATCATATGCTCCATCATGCAACGAATACGCCGCCTCATAGGTGCGGTCGCTGCGGTCAGGAGTCGGCCAGGTGGCGTAGACGCGGTACTGTCCGGTGGGAAGACTTGCAAAGTCCCAAACGGCGGGCTCATCGCCAATGGAACCACCTTCATATTCTGAGAGTGCGGCAGGGGCCCCGAGCCCTCGCTCGGTTAGGCTGAGATAGTCAAAGTGGCTATCGAGAGTTCTCCAGCTGGAAGAATCAAGCGGACTTGTTGGATCGTGGGCGGTGAAGACGTCCGCAGTCGCGACGACGTCGGCCGTTAGTAGCAGATCGAAGTTAGCTTCATCTGTGTCATTACTTTGAATCGTGAGAACAGCCGAATGTGATGCGGGTGACATCGTATCGACAGCAATGACCAGAGACGTCGACTCTCCAGGGGCGAGGCTGAGAAGTCCACCCGTCCAATTGCCTGAGACACTAAACTCTGGTGGCATGATCAAGTTGGACAAGTCCAAAGTGTCGTCGCCAATATTGGAAATGTATATCTCTCGGTTGGCAGTCGCTCCCTCTTCAACCACGCCAAAGTCTTGGATGCCGCCGGACTGGAACTCGCTTGTTCCTGCATCAAGTCCGACGATAATCTCGGGTTGGGTCTCGACGATTGATCCCTTGATCTTGAAGTCGAATGGATTCTTGTTGGAGTCGGGGAACGTGTCGTCATTGTTGAATGAGAGTGTGCCTTCGAAATTGCCAGATGTTGTGGTGTTGAAAGTGACGGTGAAGGTGGCTGATTGTCCAGAGGCAAGAGGAGACAATGTGCTGAGATCCGGGGTGATTGTGAAGTCAGCTGGTCCGGTATCGGGCTGGTACGTCACTGGGGAGAGGAGTTCGAGCGTACTCCCGGGATCGCCGACGTTCGTGACTTCGAAGGTTCGGCTGAGGGCGGTGTCGCCGACGACTGCTGTCCCGAAATCGATTGGCGTTGTTGATCCATCAACAATCACATCTGCAGGGTCCATCGAACCGGCAAGACGGACCATAACCTCCTGGTCTTCCAGTGCGTTCTCGATAAGGATCATTACATCTTCAATCGTATCCGAATTTGTGCCGTCCGTGATCAAGATGTCGATCTCGTAAAACCCTTGCATATTGAGGGCATCTTGAGACT
Source organism: Planctomycetaceae bacterium (assembly GCA_020426505.1). GTDB lineage: Bacteria > Planctomycetota > Planctomycetia > Planctomycetales > Planctomycetaceae > JAHBXU01. The sequence goes on from JAGQPX010000201.1 coordinate 6,441, forward strand.
CAAGGAATTCTAGGTCCAGGAACTGTGGATTCAGCACCTCCAAGTGCACTGTCTTTGAGGTTGAAGTTTCACCATAGTTGATAATTCTGAACAGGCCCCACGGATCGCTGCTACCGACGACTGAAGCGGAGAGTGCCGACAGCGGAGAATCAACATCGGAGATCATGAATGTGCCGGGGCCTGGAATCGCGACCCCTGTCGCGATGTCCTCTCGTGCCGAGATGTTTGTTGGCACGATGAGGCTGGGAGCTGTGTCGTCCACATCTGTTACAGCGATGAAGACCTCTTCATCTGGATCTGCGGTTGCGCCGGCGTCGTCTTGGTAGCGGACGAGGAACGTGTAGTCCTGGACCATTTCGTAGTCGAGTCCGAGATTATCCTGAAGTGTGATGACTCCATCCGTGATCTCAAACAGGGTATTCGGGTCAAAAGTCTGGCCGGGCTTCGGAAGCAGAGACCAGGTATCGCTGCCGCCGGCATCGACATCCGTGACCATGAGGGCCTGGCTGTTGATGACAGCCCCCGGGGCGACGGATTCGCTGACCGTGAACGAAAACACGTTGTTGCCGGACCACATTGGTGGATCGTTGACAGGCGTCACCGTGATGGTGCTGTGTGCGATATTGCTGTCGTCGATCCCGTCATTGACCACGATGGTGATGTCTCGGTCACCACCAACCGGATCCTCGCTGGTGTTGTTAAAGCGGATGGCGTCGATGACGAGCGCAAGATCCAAAAGGTTGATTGGATCGTTGGTCGTTTGGAGCGTGATGGATGTATCGCTGTTGTCAGTTAAGGAGATGCTATTGGGGAGTGAAGTAGGATCGATGAACAGTTTATCCTCGGATTGAGGTTCGGAGATAGAAATGGTTGCCGTCAGAAGTTGTCCCATATTCGGGTCGATGATGGTCGTGCCGCTTGAGATCGGAACGGGAACGTCACCTTCATCGAACGTTCCGGAGTAATTCATGCCGGCGCCGGGTCCATTGAGGTCGACTTCCGCTGGCGTGTTGTCATCGTCACTCACGATCGTGGTTTCGACGGAGGCTGCGGTGATGCTGGTGGCGACGGTGCCAGTTGAGTTGGCGATCGAGACGCTGTAGGTTTCCGGGCCTTCGATCTCGATGTCGTCTTCAATGCTGATGCTGAAGCTGAAGTCTGTTGCGTTGCCTGATCCGCCGATGAAGGTGACGGTTGTTCCGTTCACAGTGACGCCCGTGCCGGGAGTTGCCATGGCCAGTGCGTCATCGAGCGCGTACTTTCGCTTCTGGAAGTCTTCGTATCCTGCGGTCCCGCCCAGCGAGTGAGCGATGTCGACACTTGCGGTCTCGCCATCTGCCAATTGCCCGGCGTAGCTGACCGTATAATTGGCGAGATGGCTGGTATTTGTCGGGTCATTCTCGTCGTTTGACGGGTCTTCAGAGACGTTGGAAGAACCGGTCAGTGAAAAACTCACTTCGTCGTCGGCATTTGTGATCGACGTGGTCACAGCCGTGCTGCCGATGTCCGCCGTCCCAACAAGGGCGTGCGGATTGCCCAACTGAAGCCGGAAGGATTCCGAGGATTCCGCAACACCATCGTCTGCGAGTGGGACAGTGAAGTCGAGGCTCGTCGACGCCCCGCCAAGAATCGTATAGGCAACCGTCACTTCCACCGAGTGAATGAACAGCTCGGATTCCTGGGCTTCGACAAGAACGCCAAAGCTATCCATATTGATGTCTTCGGCACTCCATGAAGAAGATGGAAGACCCCAAAGATCGTCATCTCCCCCCTCAACGACACTCCCACTTGACCATGTCTGATTCGTCTGGGATACCAGCTTCGAAGCGACTGCCGTCATGCCGTTATCGAGAGTCAGACCGATTTCATACTCACTCGGATCTTCAGAGTTCGTCGTCACAAAAGACACTTCGATTCCGTCAATCCTGGCGCCGACAGGAATGTCCAGGCCACTGAATTCTGAGAGCACAAGAATATGGCTTCTGTCCCCTTTGGTTCCCAAGTCGATGTCCGCATAAGCTCCAGTGATCGGGTCCACACCAATGTCCCATGGTTCGTCTTCATTGTTATCAATGTTGATGACGGCACGAGGAAAATCCATCGATGTGGATGACACGTCAGCAAGTGTTTCGAATGTGAGGGTCGAGCCATCGAAACTGATGTCTGGGTCATTGTCAGCGGCATTTTGAACCGCAGTGATGACGGATGTTGAATAGTCCGTACTGGCGGTTTCACCCAGCAGGTGTTCCACGTCCACACTGACCGTCTCACCAGGTTCCAGATCGCCGGTGTAGCTGATGCTGTATTGAGCACCGGTGCCTTCGGGTGACATTGTTGGACCGGTGATCGAGAACTCGAACTCCCGTTGTTCCTTAATCGTCGTGGAGATGCTGTTCGTGCTGATCGGCACGGTGGCCTCCGAACCGGAAGGCCCTGCTTCAGCATTGCTGAGCGTGATGTTGTAGGTCTCATTCGGTTCTTGCTCTGCATCATCTGCAACCTCGACGGTAAACCGGAGTGACGTCGTAGCACCCCCAAGCATAAGGTCAAAGTTGGGCGTGGCAGGTGGGGCGGGCATGGTATACGTCACGTTGACTTCGACCGAGTAGACGCGGAAGATGTCTCCGTCGGATCCACCCTCGACCTGAAAGATGAGTCCGAAATCACTAGAGTTGAGCTCGGCTGGTGTCCATGTGGTGCCCCACAAATCGTCATCGGAACCCAGGATCACATGACCGCTAGACCAGGTCCCGTTGGTGCTGCTGGGATTTCCGGCCCATGTCGCCCCATTCTTCGTCATCGTGGTATCCAGCCCGGAATACGGATCGTCGGAACCGGTGGTCACCACTGAGAATTCGATGCCCTCGATCGTGGCCTCCGCGGGGATGTTCAAGTTGAAGTCATTGACGATCAGTTTGTTGCTTTGGTCGTACTTGTCGACGTTGGCACTGGCGGATGTCGATGGGGTATCACCAACGGCGTTCGTCGGATTCCACCAATATCCTTCTCCAGCCCCGGACGTTGAAGCGGAACTTGCAAAGCGACTCGATGTGACAGTGGACGATTCGTTTGCAGATGGTGGATCGGGAAGTTCCGACCCGTTGAAGGTGAGTACGCCGGTCGAACTGTTGAAAGAAACACCATCGGTAACGTTTGCTGCGTTCTGAATTGCATTGATGACATCTTTGTCGAGAATGAAATCATCCGTGTCGCCATCCGTCTGAACGGTAACACTTGCAACTTCGCCATCAGCCAGGTCGCCGTTGTAGCTGATCGTGTAGGTCGCCAGGTTGCCACCGTCGGTCGGGTCTTCCTGAACTGTTGTCGGACCGCCGATGGAGAACGCGATCGGTTCCAGACGGACTGCGTCCGCAATCACATATTCGTTCGCATCATCAGAGAGCTCGACCTTTAGAGTCCCTTCGCCATTGCTGATGGTGACGACCATCAGATCTTCCCAGAGGGTCAGCTCGTCGTTGCCGTCCCGAGTGATGAAGTCATCCGGGTCAAGTTCCTGGTTCACATACACAGTGCCGACGAGGTTTTGACCGTTTACTCCGTTATAGATCGAAAACGGAGCATCTGTGGCCCGGTTACTCCAGGCCGTCCACGTCGTCGAGACACGGTAGTCGCCGTCAGCCAAGCCGGTGAATGTCCACGTGGCGACATCACCGTCGCCAGGGAATGAATGGACATTACGGTCATTGTAGCCCCAGATGTTGAGTGACAGATCCCAGTCAGCCACCAATGTTGTGTCAAAACCTGGTGCGCCATCGCCGTCATCAAGGATGATCGCATCAACGAGGTCGTCGTTGATGATGGTGGTGTTCCAAGCATACAGACTGACTGCCGCCAGACCGTTGCTGACTTGAGGGTTATCGATCCGAATCTGGAAGTCACCGCCCGATTCCTTGTCTCGGTCATCTGTGATCGGCAGTGTAAACGTCAGGCTGGAATGATCGCCTGAATCGAATTGGAGTGTCTTACCGTTGTTGAAGCTGATGTTCGCATTGGTCAGGGCACTGATCGCATCCTGAATCGCCGTTTCCAAGTCGGTTTCGTAGTCAACACTAATGGTGTCATCGAAGATCTGTGTAACGTCAATGCTGGCAGTTTCACCCGGGGCGAGCGTGCCGTCATGACTAATGGTGTATGTCGCCTCGTTGCCGTCCGCGTCGAACGAGTTCTCGGTCACCTGATCTGTTCCAGTGATCGAGAATGTCACTGGAATCTCCGCTGCGGGGGGATGTTCCTCGATACGGATCGCGTCTGCAATCACGTACAGGTTGGCATCATCGGTGAGTTCAACGATTAACGTATCGCCAGTGACATCGACGACCAACAGGTCCTCCCAGTCGCTTCCAGCAGCAACGAAGTCATCGGGAGCAATCTTCTGGTCGACCCGGACAGTCGAAATGGGTGACTGAGATTCGTAGGCGGTGACCCCATCGTAGAACGAGAAGGGTGAATTCTTGGCACGGTCCGGATGCTCTGTCCACGTGGCAGAAACGCGATACTGTCCGGGGGTCAGCTCGGTGAAGGTCCAAGTTGCCTTGTCATCTCCAACGCCCGAAATCGAATTGTACACATCGCCCTGGTGGCCGCCGGAAAATGTGGAGTAGGTCCAGTCGGTGCCGACGAGCTCAAAGCCGAGTTCATCGTTGTCGATGATTTGTGATTCGATGGTTGCGTCATTGTCGAGAATATCGATTTCTTCAATAACCGTTCCCAACGAGACAAATCCACTGCCGATTTCGATCCGAGGTGAACTGATCCCAACGGAGAAAGTCTCAGTAGATTCCTGCTCGCGGTCGTCGACAATTGGCAGATCAAAAGTAAAGCTGGTTGCTTGGTCGTCGAAGGTCAGCGTGTTCCCTGAGACCATCACACCATTCTGACTGACCGCAGCAAGAGCCTCCTCAAGTGTCTCCTGGAACTCGATGCTGTCGACATCGCCCAAAAGATGCTCGACATCAATGCTGGCTGTCTCTCCCGTCCCGAGTGTTCCGGTGTAGGAAACCGTGAACTGAGCAACTGTCGTGGGACCTTCGGTGACGGATGTTGTTGCCGAATCGATGGAGAACGTGATGGCCGGCGCGGTCGTGGGCTCAATGCGAACGGCATCGGCAATGACGTACTGGTTGGCGTCATCACTCAATTCGACGATCAGGGTTGTTTGTTGTCCGGTGAGGCTGACAACCATCAGTTCATCCCAAGTCGCTCCATCAGCCGGGAAATCGGCTGGCGCTACCTCCTGATTGATGTCGACCGTTCCAATTGTTGTCAGTGTCGTGCCATCATCCACGAATATCGTGAATGGCGCATCGGTCGCCCGATTGGAGTGCTCGGTCCACGTCGTTGAGATTCGGTAACTGGTTCCCGACGTGAGGCCCTCGAACGTCCAAATCGCCCGGTCGGTTCCGTCACCAGCGACGGAATTGTGAACCTCTCCCCCGTTACCTCCGGATGCTGTGGACTCTGTCCACGTCCCGACGGTGATGAAGCCGCCATCTGCACCATCACCATCGTCGACAATAGTTGCACTGAGCATAGTGCGCGATTCGAGTGCTTCAACCGCGATGGATGAGGCTGTTCCCCCCTTGCTGGTTGATCGTCTCCGATAACGACGAGACCGCATAATGTACGCGCAGAGATTCGAGACCCGGTTGGCAAAAGTTCGTGGCCAACGGGTTTGATTGAAAAGCAACATAGGAACACCCTCAGAGAATGCGGGGTGGGCGAAGAACCGACATCAGCGAGATGTCAGCCGAATAAGAAAAACGACGTTGGTCGATTGGTCGAGTCATCTGCAGAGTTGAGAAGCACAGACAACATTGAGAATGCGAGAACCCGCGATCGATTTGTATGTTGTACGAAGATAGAATTCAACCGACGACAAGTGTCATTACAGTGTTTGGGTAACGTCCTCGACAAGGATGCAGTGAGGTCACTTCCAAATACTGATCGTTGAGCCGTCCGACCTCAAACCTCAACACGTGTGTCGCTCATCACTTAAAGCGTCACCGAGACACAACGGTCAGTTGGATTGACAAGTGTGTTATATCGGCGGATTCCGATGTGTTAGCTTGCTCAATGAAAGGACGCCGAGCACGACTGCTCAACTCGTCAAACACTTTACTGTTGGCAAGACAGCTCCTGTGTGCGTCCATGCCGACACAGCGCTTCAATCACTGACAAATATCCGACGACTTGCTGAAGCAAATCATGCTTTGCCCGTCGATGGGCCGACGTCCAATCCGGTTGCTCCTGGTCCTTTGAAGTCTTCGTCTTCACCACGACGCTCGGGCGAACGATAGAACGTGTACCGAAAGCGATCATTCGTCGCTTCTTCGATGCTGGTCAGTTCCCAGAAGAGATCGGGAACGACTGCAAAGTACTGATTGATTCCCGAGTGTCCGTAGTCCTTTTGCGGTGTACCGTACCAGGACTGAACTCCCCATTCATCCATGAGGTCGCGAATCTTTTTGTAGGTGATCGTCGCTGCTTCGACAGGCTCAAACTCGCCTGTAGGGACCGCATTCACAATCTTCCAAACGCCGTTCTCGATCGGGTCTGGCGTCATCAGGAGTAGGATATGAAAGGACGAATCCCCGGTTTCTGATTCCGCATACAGGAACGCCCGCCCACCCCGTTCCCCCAACAGGCGGTTCAATCCCTTGAGATTAGCGCTTTCATAGGCTGGATAACTGCCCACCAGCAATTCGTTGTACCGTCTCCGTTCATCGTCAGTTGTGACCTGTATCCATTTCCCCATTGTGAGGCTCCTTGTCATTGACCCCGATGCGTCCGATCCCCTGAAAAAAAAGAGGTGAAACCATCATGCCATGAAAGCCCTTCGGAATCCATCGGCCTCACCACGACTGATGTAGAATCGTTCTCATCACATCGTTAAGCACTCAGGTGTGCTCGTCATGGGAGTGCAAGATTTCTGCCGAAGGCGGCTCCGGTGAGGGGAAAGCCATACATGCAAGCGTCTTGTCCCGGCAACTGATGCAAATCGATTCCGTGGAGTCTGTGCGAGTACGGGTAAGCCATCCCAACTAGCCGATGTTCCCGCTGAGCGTGAATCCTTGCCGCATACTGTTGCCAGCAGCATCCGTAAAACGAAGCACGCCGTGGGCGATCTCGAACGTCGGCTTAGTCTTCAACTCCTCACCGCCACCTGAAATGACCGATTGGGGCCCTTCCACATAACCATCGAAACATAGGTCAAAGTAGCCACCAACATTCGCGTCAATCGCAGCGAACACTCCCGTGCAGGAAAGCATTCTCCCAACGCTATGGTCTTCATTTGGAACTCGATCCGTATGGAGTCCAGAAAACCATATGACATCGTTGGGCTTGTTTCTCCAGAAGTTGCCGAGTGCGTAATTCTGATCGGTTCGCGGTATCGCAATCAGATCACCTTTAACAAGAGGACCACAGCTCTCTGCTGTCTTGACTTCATAACCTCCACTCGACAAGTTCACAGGCTGGGCAAAAGTGAATGGGTCGACGGCACGTAAGTTTCCGGCAATCCCGCCTCCCAGTGTGCCATCCGAGAAATGGCGAGCGACCAAGTAATCGATGCCGGACTGCTCAATATTGCTTTTCGCCCTGACGAACACGCTTCCGGTTGTATTGTTCAATTGGGAACCGGGGCCGTTGTACTCAATCCAATGGCCGGCACACAAAAGAGCATTGTCAGGCTGCGGCATCCAGAAGGCCCCGTACATCCCCTGTCCGCTTTGTAACCAGCCAACACCGTTCTCGCGAATCGCGATCGACGTTTGATTGTTGCTCCAGAAACCAACGGGCATGGCAATTCTCCAATTGAAGTTTTGAAACGGAAGGCACCTGACGGAACACTCAAATTGATCGCTACGCGAAGTCGACGATGACTACCTCGGCTTCGTGGCCAGGACGCTGAAGAGGACCGAGTAAGTCAAGGAGTCGTCTCGGTCGAGGTAGTTGAGGAATCTCTGGCTGATCGCTGCTGCGGTGTCTTTGAACTCTGGCATGTTGGTGAGGTTCTGGGTGGCGATCTCCAGTTTGGTTTTCCAGAGTGCGAGGTTTTCTGCATCGATGGGGCCGGCAATCAAGTGGTAGGGGTCGATGTTCACATCAAGGGATTCGAATCCTGCTGCGTGGCAGAGATGGAACAGCTTTCGGCCGACCATGGGATCGAAGCCCGACTTTTCCAAAAGCTTGAGAGCCTTCTCCACACCGTCCTGCAGTGATTGGTCGATCGGATAGTGCCACACTAACTGGCCATCGAGGTCTTGGAGAAAGAGTCGTCCGCCCGGTTTGAGGACTCGTTTCATCTCCTGGACTGCAAGGGCCTTGTCCGGCAAGTATTCCATCAGGAATCGGCAAACGACAAAATCAAACGACTCGTCCTCGAATGGAAGGGCATGGGCATCTCCGATTTGGACTGACACATTGGGGGCGTCGACGATGTTCGCATGAGCGGCCTCGATTCGCTGGGGACTGGCATCGATGCCGACGACTGTCGCTGTCTCGAACTGGCGGCCGAGTTCAGCAGCAATCACAGCCGGCCCGCAGCCGACATCGAGGATTCGTTTGTTATTCAGATCGAGAGGAACCAGATAACGACGAACCCATGCCTCGGGGTCGACCTTGTCCGCCAGCCGTTGTGCTTCTCTGGAGTCTTCCATCAGGTAGCCGGTCATTGATCGTCTGTTCCTTTCATCTGCCCGTCACATGACGACTCGGTGCTGACGTCATTTGACAGGACCGGGTTCCAGCGTAGAAACAAGCCTGCCACGTGGTTGTACCAAGCGGGAAACGAGTCCCGCAGCCAGATACTCTGAGTGTATTGACAGGTCTCGGTCGCCCCCATGGCGAGGATTCCGGGGGCGTGGTCCGGATCAACCACGAGTGGAATGAAGTCTGGTAAAAAGTCCGCATACATTTCCCTGATGAGGGGCCAACTCGCCGTCAGCCCTGATTGGGCCGAGTTGGCGTCCAAAGCCAGAATGTCACAGCGGTTTTCGAGAAACGAGAAGTTCATCCCCAGCGGCCCCCGCCAGACGATCGCCGCAAAGCAAGGATCGTCCTGGTTGTCACGAAACGCAGCGATCACACGGCGGTAACGGCGTAATCCCGCCTGACGGTAAAGGGCGTCCAGCTCGGCGAGACCCACATCGTCTTTATCGAGTTGCTCTGCCTTGACATAGACGTCTCCTCGATGACGGCGTGCCATCACACAAACCGCTGACATCAGGTCCCGGTCACCGGTGACATCCATGACGCGGAGGGACGAGTCAACCGATGAGGCTTGGCAGGCGTCTTTGGGAAGCGAGAGATAGGAGTATGTGCGACAGGACGCCAGATCCGAACCGAGCGAGGCTTCGATTGTTCCAAAGACTCGGCTCGGGTATTTCTTGGTTGGCTGGAACCAGTTCTGATGCGAATAGTCGTTGTGTTGGAAGTTGCGGACAACGAGTGATGAAAGCATGACGGCCAATGATCCGGTTGGGTTACCCGTCGAGACAAGGTGTTGCGTCACCCAACCTTCAATCGTTGCCTTCCATGCTGAAACAGAAGCCCAAGAATCTGTGCCTGCATCTGTAAAAGTTGCGTTCCAGAGAATCTGATCACCTAGACTCAGGGCTTTCTGCCAATTGTCTCGAATCACTGACATGAATGGAGCGAGACGAGCGGCCTTCGCTGGATAGATGAACTTGTGCCGTTGATAAGCGTCAAAGAGTTCATCGACTCCCAGTTGATTCAATCGCACTCCGTAATCGGCATGGCACGTGCCGCGTGCGGACCATGCATCACGAGTCGCACTTGTCGGCTGAGGGCAACCGTTGGTCGTCAGTGATTGCTCGGAGAAGTTCATTTGATGATCAGAGTTCTTTCACGAGTTCGTTAGGTTCTCGATCTTCGAATCATCCTGCGAGAATCAGATCAACGAGGTCGCCAAAGGTGCGAACGGTGGCGACCTGGGCATTGGTGATCGTTACGTCGTACGTCCGTTCGACCTTTTCGACGATGTCGACGATGTCCATCGAGTCCGCGCCGTAGTCGTCGATGAACGCTGCATCCTCGCGATCGGGGTCGACGTCAGAGATCAGAATCTCCGAGATCCACGCGGCGAGTTCGTGACGGAGTTGTTCACGGTCGGTCATTTGTGTCTCCAGTTTTCGTGGCAATCGCTGCTGCGGATGTGAATCCGGCGCCAAATGCAGTCAGCCCGAAGGGTTGGTTCTGGGGGAGCTCGTTCCAGTGCACGTCGAGAGCCAGTGGAATCGAACTGCTTGATGTGTTCCCAGTCTCTGAGAGGGTTGTCAGCACTTTGTCTGGGGACATCTCTAAGGCTTCGGCGACATTCTTGAGGATTCTTCCACTCCCCGGGTGCGGCACTAACGCGCTGAGAGTTTCTACTGAAAGGCTCGCTTCGCTGGCTGCGCGATGAACGGCGTGGGCCATGGCTTTGTACGCTGCGCGTGCTACGGCGATCCCATCCATCCTGAGACAATCTCCGCTCCCCACGCACGGGAGATGAATCGCAATGTCTGGATCAGGCGTGGAAAAACAGGTGGGAGCTTCAAACTGCAATGGGAATCCGGGTGACGGAGCGGACGTGATGAGTGTGGCCGTTGCTGCATCTCCAAAGAGAAATGCAGTCACTGGATCAGCACGATCAAGCGCTGGAGAAGCCACTTCGGAGGTCAGCAACAGGACGCTCACGTCTCTGTTGCCACGAAGGAAGTCCCTGGCGAGTCTGAGTCCGTACAAATATCCGGAGCAGGCGGCGTTGAAGTCGAAGGCAAAGTGATCCGGCAGGAGATGCGGACTTTCATGGAGTTGGGTCGCGACCTGGCAGGAGATCGACGGCGAGGCTTCCTGGGGACCGGTCACGCTGCACAGGATGGCCCCGATGGAAGGAGTGTCTTTGGACAGAGTGGAGAGCAGCTGTTCGGCGGCTGCGATCGCCATGGAGACGGGCGTCTGGTCAGCGGTGACCCAATTGCGAGTCGCAACACCGGTCCGTTTCACTACCATGTCGCCGGTCCAGTCGGGAATCTGCGCAGCCAGACTCTCGGACGTGACGACTTTGCCCCCGGTCACAGAACATGGCCGCGATCCGTAGATGGTCAGTTTCTCATTCACGCCGTGCTCCACTTCTGATGGTGAGGTCAAATGATGAATTGGATGGGTGCTTCGTCTGCGAGTCAGCTGCGGGGTGTCCGGGTTCTCTTTGGTGAGAGGTTGCAACCATGCTCGTTCGGACCCATCAATCTCAATCCGCAGCAACGGTGCTCCCACTTCCCGTTGGTCTCCCTCGACGGCGAGAACTTCCGTCACCGTGCCTGAGACCGTGGCTGTGATCTCAACGATGGACTTGGTGGCCTCGATCTCAGCAACCGTCTGGCCCGGTTCGACCCGGTCCCCGACAGCGACCAGAATTGCGACGACGTCGACAATCTCGTCAGACGGACCGGAGCCCAGCGTCCGGATGATGTTTTGTCCCGGCGGGTCAGCCTCGGGAGTCGTCCAGCTGAGATCGCAATCGAGGAGCTCTGCACATGTCTGGAGGATGCGCTGGAACGACGGAAGAACCTCCAGCTGGTTTCCATAGTGGAACGGCACAAACGTATCTGGCCGGGTGACTCTGCGGCTCCGAACTTTGCCGTTAGTCTCCTCGGCGACCGTCGCCACCACCTCGGCACCGAAGCCGCCGCTGTGGTTATCCTCGTGAACCACGACCAGACGGCCCGTGCGAGTCGCGGATGCGATCACCGACTCTTGATCCCACGGCGAGAGTGTCCGCAGGTCGATCAGGTCAATCGTGAAACCGGATTCCTCCAGCACATCGCCGGCTGCCTCACATTGCCGGACGGGGTTTCCCCAAGTCACGAGCGTCAGGTCGCTCCCCGTGCGAAGCCGCCGGGCACGTCCGGGAAGGACATATTGGGATTCCACATCCTCGGAGGTGGTGCGGTCCTCCAGGTTCAGGCAACTCTTCGGGTAGAGGAAGATCGTTGGTCGCGGTGACTGAAATGCGGCATTCAGCAGACCGGCGGCGTCGCCGGCTGACGATGGCATGAAGACATCCACACCGGGAATGTGTGCTGCAAAGCCATCCATCGTCTGAGAATGGAATGGACCAAGACCGGGGCGATATCCGCCGCAGGTGACCATCAGGATGACGGGACAACTCCAGTCGCCGTTGGTTCGCCAGTGCATGCTCGCCATTTCGCTGACGATCTGATTGAAGGCGAGCGGCAGGAAGTCAGCAAACTGGATGAATCCCACCGGCCGCTGTCCGGATAATGCTCGCCCAATCGCGGTCCCGACGATCGTTGACTCAGACAGCGGAGCATTCACCACCCGGCCCGGGAAAGCCGAACTCAGACCTCTCGTCACCCCGAAGACGTCTCCCTTCGGGTCTTCAATGTCCTGCCCATAGAGAGAGACGCGAGGGTCGTTTTCCAAATGGTGACGGAGGACGTCGCAGATCGCCTCACGCATTGTGAGCTGTCGTTTGCCGTCGTTGCCCCGATGCTCAACCCGATCGAGCATCTCCCTCGTGTAGGGAGCAAAGGCTGTCGATGTTGCGGCAGGTTCGTCCTCAGCGAAGGCATCCTCGACTGCGCTTTGGACTTCCAAGTGGATCTCTCGTTCCAGATCCTGAAGTTGCGACTCCGAAAATCCCGAGTCAATGAGATCGCGGCGAAGCTCACAGACAGGGTCTCCGTGCTGTCTTATGTTTTCGATTTCAGTGGAGGAGCGATAGCGTGACTGATCATCGGCGTTCGTATGATTGTCCAGTCGGTCCACATACAGAATCAGAATGCCGGGTCTCTGTTCATCTCGAACGTGATTGACGACTTGCCGCACCAGAGGTTCTGCTGTGATGACATCTCGCCCGTCGACACGGGTGATGGGCACTCCCAGGAAATGCTCGGCAGCCCCCGTGGGAAGATCATAGAATGTCTTCTTGTCCGTCGGCGTTGAGATTGAGTAACCGTTATCTGCAATGACGAACAGCACGGGCAGTTGACAGCGAACGGCTTCCGCCACCGCTTCCAGGAACTCGCCTTCCTGTGTAGTGCCGTCTCCAACAGAACAAACCGCAATGCCCGCGATTTTGGATTCTTTTATGGTTGCTGCGACCCCACAACTTTGCAGCGAACTGCATCCAACAGGGCCCGCAAATCCGATGATCTTTGAATGGCGGCAGGAAAGGAGAGAGCTGATCTGACGTCCACAAGAATTTGATGTGTTTCTACAAATGAGACCACGGAAGAACTCACTGATGGTCACACCGCGAGCGAGCATCAGGGCCTTGTCCCGGTAGTGCAGGTGCAACCAGTCATCGCAGGACAGGCAGGGAGCGAGCAATGCGGTTGATTCGTGCCCCGCTCCCGAGACGTGAAAGAACGCATGCCCGGAACTGACCAAACGCTGCTCGACGATGTCAATCTCGCGAGCCGTGCGCATCAACCGATACAGCATCAACCAATCGATATCGTTGGTGATATCGTGATGAGCGATCGTCGAATTACTTTGTGGGCCCGACATGGTCGGAAGTGAGGGTTACTAAAAGGATTTGATGGGAAGGAAGAATCGTCGGAAAGGTCTGATTCGTTTTGGGGGCATTTGTGGAATTACCTCACTCCAATTCGGGGACGAAGACGTCAGGTTGAACTCGCGAGGAGGGTCGTGAAACGACGAATACGACGCCCTTCGGAGCTTTTGGATCATCCGGGCCGGATGGGTTCAGTCCAACGACTAAGGTTGAGTCATCCGGTGAGAAAGCGAGGTAAGCGTTGTGGTAACTGGCCGGAAGACCGGTCAGGTCGGGGATGCTTCTCGTCAGCAGTCGGATTCCGGTCTTTGTCTCCCAGAGGACGAGAGAACCCCGACTATCAACCGTTGCCATCGTGCGACCGTCGTGAGTTAGGGCGATGGCCATGATCGACAAGGCGTGTTCACGCCCGAGTCTGAGAACCTCGACCTCTGCGGATTCTTGAAAACTCGTGATGTCAAGAATTCCGGGACGCCAGGAGTGAAGCAGTCCGACTCCCGCTTTTGTCCCATCACTTGAGACGCTCACGCCGCTCGGGCGCTCATCGATGCCATTGACCTGTTGAACTCTGCCGTCTGCACTTCGATAAGAAACGGTGTGGTTCGCAAGCAGCAAGGCGTCATCAAAGCAGAAGGCGAGGTGATCGACGTCCTGAATGTCGATCGTGTCGATTTGTTGCCAGTCTTCCGTGGTCCAGACAAGCACCTTTGTCCCGTCCGACGCAGCGAATTTGCGGCCATCGATGGAGAAGGCGAAATCCCGAATCTGTGTTTGGAAGTCTGACAGCGATTGCAGGATCGTGTGTGACTTGGCGTCCCAAACAATGACTTCACTGTCGAATCCGGCAGTCGCCAGTAAGGTTCCATCCGGGGAGTATTTCGCTTGGGGCACGTCGGCATGCGTGTGCTGACGGGATGATTCGTTTCCTTTCACCAAATCGAACCAGCAGAGTGTGCTGTCACGATGCCCCACGAGAACGCTCTGGCCATCCGGAGAGATGGTCAGGCAGTCGATCGGCTTTTCGATTTGGACCAGCAGCCGATGGAGTGGTTGGTGATCAGTCTTGATGAGAATCACGTCGTGATCCGCGGCGGCTGCGATCAAACGACCATCAGGGGAATACGTGGCGTGAAAGCTTCCTCCTGCATCACCCAGTGGGTAGTCGGCGGTCCGCAGATGCGTTTCCGGGTCCCACATCAGGAGTGGTCCGTAGTGCCCCGTGGATGTGGCCAGGGTGCTTCCGTCTGGAGAAAAGGTGAAACCAAGCAGGAACTGTTCTGTGTTGAACTCATCATCGAGTTGACCGGTCTCGGTATTCCATGCCCGAATCTTTCCACTGCGAGATAAGGAAAACAGCCGGTCTGTTCCAGGCTGATAGGCGACGGACTGTACGTGTAACTGATCCTTCGAGGAGGCAAACTCAAACAGATTTTCGAGCGTGCTCAGACTCCAGACTCTGACGAATTCATCCTTCCCACATGTGGCAATCTGCGTTCCTTCTGAGTTCACACACACGGAGTTAATTCGTCCCGGATGGGCGGAAATGCTGTTGAGCACTTCGCCCGTCGATGCGTCCCAGGTTTTCAAGACCCCATCCGCATCTCCAGTGGCCAGGATGGTTCCATCCGGCGAGTACGCCAAACCGGTCACCATGTCGCGATGGCCTCGAAGGGTCGCCGCACGCTCGCCCGAATCGGGATTCCACAGACCGATCGTGTGGTCATCACTGATCGTCGCCAGAACATCACCATCTGGTGAGAATGCAACACCGTTCACATCGCTTGAGTGGCCGGTCAGGACACGCAGCAGTTCTCCTGTGTCCGTGTCCCAGAGTCTCACCGTGTAATCACCGCTGGCTGAAGCCAATATCCGGCCATCAGGCGAAAAACTCACAGAGAAGACGGTCGCCGAATGACCGCGCAGTCGTTGGCCACTCGGTTGCAGGTGATTCTTCAGATACTGCCACTCAAAGGTATGATGGCCGTTTGCACTGGTCTCTGAATCAAAGATGCTCAAGTAGGCTTCGGCTTCTGCAATTACTCGTTCTCCAATCAACCGATCGACTGTCACCATCGTGTGCGGGTAGAGGCGCTGATTCAGATTCGAGACTTCGTCCAGGGCAGCCGTCTTCTGCTCCAAGAGGTCCTGCTTTTCGATGACTGCTTGTTGAAAGTCAGCCAGAGATCGATTGGCTTGTTCTCGGGCACTGGTTGCCTGGATCGCCATCCACAGGCTGACTGCGCTGCCGATCAACAAAGCGATTGCGACCAGCGAAGCCGTCGTCAATGCGACCTTGTGACGACGGACCTGCTTCTTCAATTGGTAAGCCAGAGAAGGAGGACAGGCCGTCACCGGTTCATCATTCAGGTAGCGTTCGATATCGGCTGCCATCTCACTGGCAGACTCGTAGCGGCGGGTCCTGTCCTTTTCCAGCGCCTTCATGACGATCCAGTCCAACTCCCCTCTCAGGGATTGGCTCATCTGCCGTCGATCGATCCCTCGTTGCAGTGCGGAGGTGGATTGGTTAGCAGCGTCCAACGTGCTGACGCGGGCACTGGGACGCACGGGGTCCTGTTCTCTGAGCTGTCGCCTGAATTCGTCAAAGCCCTGCTCGATAAGTGTCTGCTTGTCGAAAGGAGTTGTCCCAGTCAGCAATTCGTACAGCAGGACACCCAGTGAATAGACGTCGGTCCTGATATCGATGTCCAAGCCGGACAACTCGGCCTGCTCGGGACTCATGTACAATGGGGGCCCGATCAATTGTTGGTATTGGGTATAGACGGTCTGATCTGTCAACCGCTGACTGAGAGCCTTGGCCACGCCAAAGTCGATGACCTTGGGCACCGGTATTCCGTCGTGCAGTGTGACCATCACATTGGACGGCTTGAGATCCCGATGAATGATCCCCTTCAGGTGTGCGTGCTGGACCGCCTGGCAGACTGAGAATAACAATCGCAGACGTTCACGCGTCGTCAGCTTTGCCTGCTCGCAATAGTCCGTAATGGGAATGCCGCGAACCAACTCCATCACAAAGTAGGGCCGGCCCGATTCGGTCGCACCTGCATCGAAAACCTTGGCGATGTGCGGGTGATCCATCAAGGCCAGCGCCTGCCGCTCCGCCTCAAAGCGGGCAATGACATCCCTGGTATCCAACCCCGGCTTGCAGACCTTGAGGGCCACCTGCCGACGGACCGGATTGCTCTGCTCGGCCACGAAGACCAGCCCCATGCCCCCCTCGCCAATCTGTTCACGAAGCTTGTAGGGACCGATCAGGTCACCGACGTGTTCAGTACAGGGATGAGGGATCGTGGGAGTTGTCACCTCATTTCCCGGGTCGAGAAATCGCCCCAATCGTCGCTGATGACTGAGCAAGTCCTGAACTTCGCGGAGGAGCATTGGATCCGAACCGCACTCGGCGCGCACATACGTCTCACGCTCGCTGTCTGCCTCAATCTCCAAAGCATTCAGGAACACACTCTGTGCACGATCTTCGAGTTCGGTCATCAGACCATTGCTCCGATTGAGTCCGTCTAAGGACCAATGCGACGCGAGACTCGGAAAATCCGCCAGAAAAATCCTGGATTATTCGAATTGAGTCACTTTTTCCTCAGCGGCGCATCGTTCCAGTTCCCGATGAAGCCATGTTCGAGCATAAGTCCATTTCCGTTCAGCAGTTCGGATAGGGACGTTCAAGGCTTCCGCAGCTTGCGCCATTGTCAATCCCGCGTAGAATCGCAGTTTGACGAGGGAGGCGATGGCTTGATCACGTGCTTCCAGCATCTCCAGGCGTTCATCCAGTTGCAGCAACAACTCGCTAGGGAATGATGTCGCGCACGACAGATCGTCCAGGCTCACCCGCTGACCCTGAATGCCTTCTCGCCGATCATGTTTGCGGGCCTGCTCGATCAGAATCCGTCGCATGGATTCGGCAGCCGCCGAAAAGAAGTGACTGCGTGAATCCCATTGACTGGATTTGGCATTGTGGACGAGACGCACATATGCCTCATGGACCAATGCCGTCGCCTGAAGAGTATGATCGGGCCGCTCACTCGCCATCTTGGCAGCAGCAAGTTTGCGCAATTCATCATAAACCAGCGGCAAGAGTCGCTCGGACGCTGATGGATCACCAGTTTCAATTTGCTGCAGAATCTGGGTAACGTCGGTCATGCTCCCCAAAATACCAACAGAATGGAGGGGATTCCATCATTTCGAGGATTGGCAACTTGGGGCAGATTTACGATGCAAACAAGGCCAACCTTGGCATCCTAACTTTGTTGCTGTTGTTTACTCAGATTGAATCATCCGTGGGCAGCTGTGATCTCCGCTTGGACGCACAGGACATTTCGTCCTCGGTCAATTTCGGCCTTTCGTGAAGCCGGACAGGTGTACTCGTCATGTGTGACGACAGTTCTTTGCGAAAACACAAAAATCAGCGTCAATTGACCTTGTTCGTTGCATTCAGAACAGCTGAATTGGGGCGATTTTTCGCTCCGGTTTTGAGGCACAGCGCAAACTGAGAAACGATCCACCGTCGTTTGTGGGTTGCAACGTAATTGCTGGCACTGTCATCCTTGTCGCTCATAGCCGTTCAGCGAGGTCATTCCGCACCCCTTCGAGAACTCGTCGCACGGTCCGTTCGGAGCGTCCTGTCTGCTCGGCGATCTCGGAGGTGTCATGCCCGGTGAGTCTGAGTTCGAGCATCTGTCGGTGAATCGGCTGCAAGCAATCGATCACGCGGCTCAACTCTTCGGTCACTGCGATGACTTCGGAGCCTGACGGCTCGCGCGCAATCGCTTCTGGCGTTAATCCAATCGAGTTGAGGTTGGCTGTCATGCTTGCCTCTGCATCGATGGTCCTTTTTTGAGCTTGATGAAATTCAACTTTGCCGAGCACCTTTTTGATTGTGATGGCCGCCAGAAGTCGCCAGAGGTCGCCGCTTTCTTCCAACTCGAATCGACCGTCGCGCACACGATTGAAGAAGCTGTTCATGACCGATTGCACCACATCATCGGGAGCGACACGTCGTTGCAGTTTCTTGTTCATTCGACTGCCGGCCAAGGCAATGAGACGATCGACATAGCGGTCGAAAATCACCTCGGCGGCCGCCTCGTCGCCGTGCTTCCACTTGGCGAGGAGTTCCATCGATCGATCGCTGTTCATCGTGGCCAGCCTCTCATCAAGATCCCCGTTGACTCATCATCACATCGATCGACTTCCGACTGAGTGCGGTCGAAACCATGTTATCCAATAGTGTGTCACAGAGAAGTGAGCTGTCATTTCGCAGATGCAATCACGGCATTCGGACGGTCCTTCGAGGATCCATCCAACCCGTCGGACGTTGATGACTCGGTGGATTGCAGGCATGGATCGGTCTTGGTGTAATCGAGTTGGCGGTTGCATGCGGCTGTCCGCCGGATTCTCTTCCTTTGGGCATTGTCCTAACTTGCAGGCAATAGGGGATCAATGGGCCACGAGCGACTCACAGCATCCGATCGACAGCGTTTAGATGCGATCGTCGAGCGTTTTGAGGGGGCTTTGGATAGCGACGGGCAGCCGTCGATTGAGGAGTTGCTGCCTGATGAAGAGCCACTGCGGATGGCCGTTCTCATTGAGTTGGTGCATGCCGATCTGGAGCATCGGCTGAAGGCAGGACAGTCAGCACGCGTTGAGGAATACCTCGAGGGGTTTCCTTCGCTGAAGGAAGACCCAAGCATCGTGCAGGACTTGGTGCAGACGGAGTTCAGGGCGCGCGAAATGCATGAGCCGGGACTTCTGCCGAATGAATACCGAAAGCGGTTTCCGGATCTCCCACGGCCCAAATTGCCTGCGAGGGGAGTACGTACTCGCTGTCCACATTGCCACAACCCGATCGAACTGGTGGATGAAAACTCACTGAAAGACATTCTTTGTCCCAGCTGTGGCAGTAGCTTTAACCTGATCAGCACCGATGCAACTGCAACGCTCGGCTTGAATGCCGGATCAGGAATGAAATCCCGCGAAGTCGGCAACAATGTCACCATCGCACATTTCGAACTGTTGGAACAACTGGGGGTCGGCGCATTCGGGACAGTCTGGAAGGCAAGGGATACTCAGCTTGACCGAATCGTCGCCGTCAAGGTGCCTCGAAGTGATCAGTTGAATGACGCAGAAACGGAACTCTTCTTTCGGGAGGCAAGAGCCGCCGCCCAGCTCAGGCACCCACACATTGTCAGCGTGCACGAAGTCGGTCGTCAGGACGAATCGATCTACATTGTCAGCGAATTCGTACCCGGCAAGAATCTCAAGGAATGGCTGTTCGGTCAACGTCTGACACATCGAGAAGCGGTTGATCTCTGCAATACGGTCGCCGAGGCCCTCTATCATGCCCACGAAATGGGAGTCATTCACCGTGACCTGAAGCCGGGCAACATCATGATGGATCTGGAGGGGCAACCTCACATTATGGACTTCGGCTTGGCCAAACGGGAAGGCGGCGAGATCACGATGACGCTGGAAGGCAAAGTGCTGGGCACCCCTGCCTACATGCCTCCGGAGCAGGCCCGCGGAGAAGGACATTCAGCGGACGGACGCAGCGACGTCTACTCTTTAGGCGTCATTCTCTACGAATTGCTCACGGGGGAACTTCCCTTCCGCGGTGAAATGCGGATGCTCATTGTCCAGATCCTCCAGGACGAGCCCCCCAGCCCGACAAAACTCGACGCAACCATCTCAAAAGACCTGGAGACTATTTGCCTCAAGTGCCTGGAGAAAGATCCCGACCGCAGATACCAGTCGGTCAACGGTTTTGCAGAAGATCTTAAGCGATGGCTGAAACATGAACCGATTTCAGCTCGACCGGTTAGCCGCACAGAGCGCTGCTGGCGATGGTGCAAACGCAAACCTGCAGTCGCGATGCTGCTGGGGATGATCCCGCTTGTCGTATTGGCGGTTTCGATCGCTGCGATTAGTTCGCTTTACCAGTCTCGGCTCAGTCGGGCCAATCTTCAGCTCGAAGAGGCGATGGCCTTGGTGGAAACGACCAATGGACAACTGGAAACATCGCTCAGGCAAGAGGTCGTTGCCAGCAAGAAACTTGGAAATGTTCTGTACCTATTTGGAGCCGAGAACCGTCTCAGATTGTCGACCAACTCGTTCGGTCCGTATGAGCGGATTCGATCTCTTCAGTTCACGAATGATTCATCGCGATTGTTGTCCGCTGGTTACGACAAGGTTGTCCACGTCTGGAGAACAATGGACTTTGATATTGCGGCGCCATCTTATTCGGAATCAATTCAGACAGCACAGACGCTCCGCTGGGAGATTTCCCGAGGGAACTACGGCGTCATCAACTGTATGGCCATGTCACCGAACAGTGCGAGAATTGCCATTGGCGGTGTCAGCACTCGTGGATACGGCGGGGACCTTGTGGTCATGGACGTTGACCGCGGACTCGTGGAAGCAACGCTTCCGTCAGTTCGCGACGAGCAAACTGGTCTCCCCGGTCATCAACAAGCCGTGGGGGTCATTGATTTCTCACCTGATGGCAAACGCATTGTTTCCTCCAGTATGGATGGCGGTATCTGGGTATGGAAAGCTCCTCTCGAACCACTGGAAGAATGGAGCGGACAACAGTTGTCGGCGAAAAGTGATCAGCCACTGCTGATCGAGCGTCCTGTGATGTTCCTGGACTCAGAAACCATCGCGGTGCCGGAGCGACTCGAGGGACAATACGACATCTGGAGGATTGTGTTGTACTCAGTTTCCAGAGAGATCCGGAAGTTGGCGGTTCTTCCGACAGCCCATATTGGCCGTGTTACGACACTGGTCCGTTCACAAGATGGTAAGAAGTGGGCATCTGCCGACGATGGTGGCCGTGTTTTTCTCTGGTCGGGGGGAGAAGCTCCGACTGCCCGGCTTATCCGAAAAGAGAATCGGATCGCAAGCGACCTCTGCTTCGATGCAATTGGCGAACGCATCGCGGTCGCAAACTTCGCCGACTCATTGGGCCAAACTGTGGTTGAGCTTTTCGAGACCGACAACTCCGACTCAGTCGAGCTGATTGACTCATGTTCCGTTTCACAGGGACGGTTCTGCAATACGGTCGCGATCAGCCCCGACGGTCGATATCTGGCGACTCACGACGACGTCGCACACGAAGTTTTGATCTTCCGACTGGTGGACGAAGAGGGGGCGAGTATCCCTCATCCGCTCTCTTCTCAGAAACCACTCCGGTTGGGTGGCCGCCTCCAGACGGTAACACACGTCGGCTTTCTTGAACCACGAACGAAAGACGAGAACCAATGGTCGGAATACTCGATTGGACTTGGGACGACACAGTCTGGGGAGTTCCAATTGGTTTTTGACCCTGTGGCATCTAATTTGATTCGACGAGCTGACATCGATTCAATGATTAACCAGATTGGCCGAGAGTCATTCGGAGGATGGGAAGCGTACTCGAATCATCGTCGTTCCGAGGTCATCCTTTCGCATCATGACCTTGTCGGGAACATTCCACTTGATTCGCGTTGGCAAGGTGAATTCGACGGTTGTTATGCGATCATCCGGAACGCGGAGCAGGTTCCTATTGCTGCTGCGGTCGGAACTGCGGCAAACGGTGTTTTCAACATTTTCGTCTATCAGCTTCCGGCAAACGAGTCCGATCCTCGACTGTTGAGGTTCTTTCGGGGACATAACGGGAAGGTCCTTTCCCTGGGCGTCTCGCACGACGGGCGTTACCTCATCTCTTCCGCGCAGGATCAGACGGTCAAGTTCTGGAGTCTTGAGGGGATTGAGTCTTCCTTGGCTGCTAAGCCTCATGTTTCGATTTGGGGAGCGGCATTCGAAATGAACGGTGGAGCACTGGTCGTCAAGAATGTGATTCCTGCAAGCGTCGCAGAGTACGGCGACCTGCGCAATGGTGACAAGATTCGTACGTTGATGGTCGCTGGAAACGAAGGCCCTCAAACACTGAACAACCCAGCCGAGATGCTTGATGCACTTAACAACGCTCCGCCTTGGATGTCCTTGCGGATAACGGTATCGAGAGGAGGTGGCGAGGTGACGCTTCCAGTGACAACACCGGGATGGGAACCATTGATGACCATGGTCGTCGATGATCGGAACGAGTGGGCCATTTTCACCCCAGAGGGATACTTCGACTCATCACCCAAGGGTAGCGAGCTGTTTGGGTGGCATATCAATCTCGGTCGAAGCCAAACGCCCCGATTTCGAATCGGATCCGAAGCGATGTCACAGTTACACCGGCCAGAAGTCATCAACAACCGACTCAAAATGCCACGTGCGCAGGCGGTTCTGCCGTAAGACCGGGGAAGTGTGAGAACGGGAATGTCTCGATCCGAGAGAGCACGAGTGGTGGCGAACGTGTTCGACGAACAAATTGATCACCGTCACACAAATCGACAACTCCGAAACAGCTCGCTCGATGTCGTGGGTCGCCATGGAGTCACGCAATAAGACGAGACTGGCCAAGCCATCCAGCGGATAGTCCCAACGCGGATGTTGGACCAATGGTATGCCTTTCGTGTCGGGAAACGTTGCCAAGCATCAGGGTGCATGCAGTGATCTCAAGTGGAACTCACTTTGCATCGGCCGTCAACGTTTCGTTGGTCACTTCCGGTTTCTCGTATCGCATGCTGAGTGTAGTCAGAAGGGTTTGTCCAAAGTGTCGTTTTGTTTCCTTGTATTCGGACTGGACTTCATCGCCGGCTGCGGTTCCAAAGGCGTTGCGGGTTTTTCCGAGGATTTCGACTTCCGGCTTGTTGTCTCCCATCCATGCGGGGTAAAAGGCGGCGGAGATGGTGCCGATTTCTGATTGGTCGCGTTCGAGACGGGCCGCTTCGGAGTCGGCGATGTCAGCGATCAGGAAGGCGAGTGACCGAGTGTTTGTCAGATGCCAGCCGTCGATGGTGCCGTGGCTGTGAGCACCGATCATCCACAGGCCGAGTTCGCGATAGGCTTCGTTCTGACTGAGCTCCAGGCTGTTGACGCCGTCGATCATCAGTTGCACTCCGACGTCGATGTCTGAATCGTTGTAGACCCGCACCACATATTCGACACCCGGTGGCAGATCGACGAACGCTTGTCCGAGGAAGTCCTCCAGCGGGACGGGCGTGAGTCGGCTCTCCTTACGCAATAACACCTCCATCCGGTAGGGGCTGTCAGAGGTCGCAGCCATGATGGAATTCGTCGTCTGATGAAAGGTCGGATCGATGATGCTCTCAACAAGTCTCTGATCCCGTTCCCGGAATTCTTCGGCCCGACTGGGAGACTCGGAATTGCTCCTTTTCACCGTCAGGTCAACAGTCGGGGAGAGCAGCTGGGCAACGCTGTCCACATCCTCGATATCGTCAGGGCGGTAACGGAAGTCGACCATCTCATGGCGCCGGTGGTCATAGAGTTTCGCATGGAGTGAGACGGCTGGAGGTTCGCCCGCATTGACCTTCGCGGAGAACTCGCCTCGTAGTTCGGTCATGGCTCGTTTCGTCACGGTCAGTCCCGTACTTTCCAAGCGGGACTTCAACTCGGTTCGCAGTGCAACGCCGGCTCCTGAGGTTGGCGGGCCCGCGAAGGTCCCCATTCGCACCTGTTGGATTCCCTGGGACGTCAAATAGGCATGGACACGACCCGACAACTGGTCAAGAGTCGTGTCCATTGAGGAAGCCTGGAGCGACGTCTGCGAACATGCAACGATCATCAGGCCAGTCAGCGTGAGAACAGAACGTTTGAGAGATCCCGCCATTGCCATCGTGTTTCTTCCTCGTGAATCGGGTGTCTTGAATGCTGCCCAGCCCTACGTCTGGCTGACCGTTCATCCGGAAATGTGTTCACTTCGGTCAGGGATTCTCAAAAAAACTTGTCAGGCCTGATGACGCGGCAGAAGCCGATGCATTAATCGTTGTTGCAACGGAGTTTATGCCGAATTGAAGTCCTGTGGCGACTGTGGTGTAATCTCAAGCTGGTTCCTCTGTGACTGGGCGGTGCACCGTTTTTCAAAAAGGCATTTTCACCAAAGTCGTTCTGCATGGCTGAATCCACGGGCCGAACTCGACTCTCCGCTTCAGACCGTCAACGGCTGGATGCGCTCGTCGAACGGTTTGAGGAGAAGTGGGGACAGGACGATCAGCCGTCGATCGAGCAATTGCTCCCCGAGGACCAGCCCCTCCGTTCAGTCGTGTTGACTGAATTGGTGCACACCGATCTTGAGCATTGCATCAAGGCGGGACATGCGGCACGTGTCGAGGAGTATCTGGAACGGTTTCCGTCGCTCGGCGATGACCGGGAAGTCCTGCAGGAGCTGGTGCAGACGGAGTTTGACCTGCGTCTCAAACAGGAACCAGCTCTCTTGCCCAACGAGTACCGACGGCGATTCCCCGATCTGTCGCGTCCAAAAGTGCCAGCCCGGGGCATCCATACCAACTGCCCGCACTGCCACAATCCCATTGAGCTGGTCGATGAAGACTCATTTCGTGAGATCACCTGTCCCGGTTGTGGCAGCAGCTTCAGCTTGATCAGCACCGACAACACGGCCACACGCGGCGGCGGCACAACGACAATCGCCCACTTCGAGCTACTTGAACAGTTGGGGATGGGGCACTTCGGCACTGTCTGGAAGGCGAAAGATACGCGGCTTGATAGAACGGTCGCCGTCAAGGTGCCCCGCAGCGAACAATTGAACGAGACTCAGACCGAACAGTTCTTCCGCGAAGCCAAGGCAGCTGCGCAGGTCCGGCACCCGCACATTGTCAGCGTGCACGAAGTGGGACGTGCAGACAAGTCGATCTACATTGTCAGCGACTACGTCCAGGGGGCCACGCTCCGTGAATGGATGTCCTCCCGCAACCTCACGACTAATGAGGTCGTCGATCTGTGCATCACGATTGCCGAGGCCTTGCAGCACGCTCACGAAGCCGGAGTGATCCACCGGGACCTCAAGCCGGGCAACATCATGATGGACCTGAACGGTCAGCCACACATCATGGACTTCGGCCTCGCCAAGCGGGAGGCGGGCGAAATCACGATGACGGTCGAGGGCAAGATCCTCGGCACCCCCGCCTACATGCCACCAGAACAAGCACGCGGCGACGGTCACAACGCCGACCGTCGCAGCGACGTCTACTCCCTGGGTGTGATCCTGTTTGAGCTCCTGACCGGCGAACTCCCTTTCCGCGGCGAGACCCGCATGCTCATCGTCCAAATCCTGCAGGACGAACCTCCCAATCCCCGCAAGCTCAACCCCCGCCTTCCCCGCGACCTCGAAACCATCTGCCTCAAATGCCTGGAGAAAGACCCCGACAAGCGCTACCAGACCGCCCAAGCTCTTACCCAAGACCTCACCAATTTCCGGGACCACAAGCCGATCAACGCCCGCCGTGCCGGGACGATCGAACGCGTTTGGCGCTGGGGCAAACGGAATCCTTTGTTAGTCAGTCAGACGGTCACTGCACTTGTCTTGCTCGGAGTTCTCGGCTGGGTCATCGCCAAGACACCGCCAGCCGACCCAGCACTGTCAAACGTATCTTCATCCACCACGCTGCCGGACGATCAACCGAGCGATCCAATCGCACTGGCAAATTCTTCGGCAATCGATGATCAGGCAACCGACACTCCAACCGACTTGCCCGAAGAATTGCGGTCTTCTGACGACGAGAGGCACACGAGGAGAGAGTTGACGCTTTCAATTTCTTCTGAAGATGCAATTGCAATTAACGAACAAGTTCAGATGAGACCGTCTGTTGACGGCCCGTTTGCTCCGCGTCGAAAGCTGCACATTTTGGCAATCGCTGCCGACGCTTACGATGGCGTGCATTGGCAGAAACTTGATTATCCATTGAAGGACGTTGAAGAAATCATTGCGGCGTTCAACCACACCGCATGGAGCGACCGGTTCTATCAACGTGGCCACACAGTACTGCTGACCAATCAAGACATCACGAAAGAATCCGTTGCGAACGGAATCACGCAGATCAAGGACCACGTTTCGGACCACAAAACAAAAGACCTCGTGATTGTTATTGTCAGTGGTCAGGGCACGACGGTCGACAATCTCTATCACTTCATTCCGCCGATACCGTCCAACGCGGATAACGACATTATACAGCAAGGTATTCCCTGGACGCTGTTGCAGTCGGTTGGAGATCTCGACTGCGATGTCCTCTGGATTCTAGACAGCTGTGAGTCGGGACGGATCCTGAATAAGTCCAGTGTCCATGCAATGGGTAAGCACCACGTGATACTCGCGGCATCTGCGGACGATGCATTTGAGGGATCGCAATATGGTGGTGGTCACTCGGCCATGGCAGCGGCCATTCTGGACGGACTTGACGGCAAAGCTGATGGCGATGACTCCGACGGAGTGGTCACAGTCGCGGAACTTCTCTCTTACGTGGAAGATGAAGTTTATTTGATGACGGCTCGCAACCAGAGGCCGGTCATTACACCTTCTGATCTCGTCGATTCACCCAGAGAGATCAGCCTCGTGCGAGCCGGCAGGCAATTGGTGAATCAACCGGAGAGTGCTTCGCATCCTCAAGCACAGCTCGTCGATGCGATTTCGGCGATTGCCAATCGCCTTGTCGTGTTTTTGGAAGAGAGAAACGCTTCTGAAATCAACTTGCGAGAATTCGATGGCCCACCGAACACACGCATCGGCCGCACGATCACGGAATCGCTCGAACGACAGCTCAATCAACGGAATATCGACGTGCGTCCCTTTTCCAACTGGCAAGTTCGCGGCGATGTCGAAATCAGTCTCAATGGGAACACTGCGAACGTGACAATCGTCACACGTTTGGTGGACTCTCAGGGACAGGAAGTCGCCGACTTCAGAAAGCGATTCGAGGAGTCGGTTGATGATCTTGATGCCATGCTTAAAGAGGTTCAGCTATCGAATCCTGGATCTCAGAGCGACGGTGAATCCGAGACGCCTCGGGGAACGGACTTGAGATCGCCAAGAGGAACGTCTTCCGGGGCTCTCGTTCCTGCGATCGAGACGATTGCCGATCGCATCGAGGCGTATCTTCACGAGAAGGGTCTTTCACAAATCAATCTCCGGGATTATGACGGGCTACCAAAAACGAACTCGGGGCGATGGATCAGGAACTTATTGGAAGCGGAACTCAAGAAACGTAAAATCGAGATCACACCGGCCAGCAAGTTGGAAATTCGAGGCAACATCGACTTGAACACCGCGGGGCCGTTTGCGGTCGTGCGGTTGATCACGCGTCTGGTTAATGAGGAAGGGCTCGATGTCGCTGATTTCCGGCAGCGTGTTACCGATTCCATCGACGATCTGCAGGATGTCTTGGACCTTGCTCAGCCACCAGGCACATCTGCGTCTCCATCAGTTCCGGAAGTTGAAGTTCCTGCCTGCTTATTGCGTGCCACTGACTATCTTGCGGTCAAATTGGCGGGATTTATCAGCCGGACAAGTTCCAGCATGATCGATGTCTCAGAATTCCATGCTCCGCCGGACAGCGAGTGGGGGCGACAACTCACGGAACTCCTGAAGGCTGAGTTCAAGTCTCACGAAGTGTCCGTGGGAGATGATGCAGACTTTGAAGTTCGTGGCGAACTACTGATTGAAACAGAAGGGGATTTCACAACGGTGCTGGTTACGACCAGTCTCTTGAGAGTTTTCAGTCGCAAAGGGACCGACGTTCAGAGTCTCTTACTGGCAGAGTTTCGATATCGAGAGTCGGGTCTGCACAATGAGGTCTTTCGGCGGACAAAACCAAGTGAGCTCAAGGGCCGCGATCGCGTCGTCAGGCAACCTCCGCCCAAACCTGGTAAAGACCTTGTCACGGGGATTAGCCGGATTGCGGACCACATCGAAAATTTCCTCAAACAACACCACCAGCTGCAGATCAACGTTAAGGACTTCGACGGACCGCCGAACACGAGCTCCGGCAGAGAAGTTTCGAAGTTGTTGAAAGATGAACTGACGAAACGCAAGATCGAAATCGATCGCTACTCTACTTGGGCAATGCGTGGCGACGTCGTTGTCAACTTGGAGGGACAAGTCGCGACGGTGGCATTGATTACTCGTCTGGTGAATCACAACGGGAAAGAAGTCGCCGAGTTCCGAACGCGAGTCAGAGAACCGATCGATGGCCTATCAGACATTCTGAACTTGGCTCAGCCGGCCCAAGTCGATCGAACATCGCCGGAGGTTCGCGAATGAATTCATGGTCCACGCAAACTGGCGTTCGCAGGCTCATTGGTTTGGGGGTTGAACGCTTTGAGCTACCTACTTTGAGCGTGTTATTGGCTTTTCTGTTGGGTCTTCGCCATGTTGGGGCAAGGAACACGACAAGGAAGTCGACGTCCCCCAGCGATTTAACTGATGAGCAGTGGGAGCTCCTGCTGCCGTGTTTGACATTGATGACCGAAGAGGCACCGCAGCGACCTGAAGAAGCACCCGTCAGAGCGACTCTCCAGTCATGACTAGTGTGCACAGGACATTTCGTCCTGAGTTGGTTACGGCTCGTCGTGGATCGGCTCGTGGAGGCCTGCGTCATGGACCAGTTCCACCAACTGAACATCAAACCATTGGCGGAAAGTGCGAAGGTCGCGCTTCTCAGGCCACAGCTCGGGAGCGTTGACGGAAGCCTGCAGCAGCTCCTCAAAGATGTCCCGAAACACTGTCCGGAATGCCCTCTCGATCGAGGATCGTTCAGGGAGCAGGAACACCGTCCGAAAAGCATCCGGTTCGTCCGGCGGCAGATCGTCTCCCAAAACGTCTCGTGACCAGGCGAAGTACGGTGCCTTGGGGATGATCAGGGCGGCCATACGATTGACGGTGTTCATGCGGCGAGTGTCGACGTGATTTGCGATTTCGTCAACTGACTGCCACATTCTGCGAATGTCATCGTCTCCCGGTTGAAGCGGAGTTCGATACTGCCAGTGGGGCCGTGGCGGTTTTTGCGGAGGAAGATGTCGGTCAGGTCCGGGTCGTCGCAGTCCTCGATGTACTCCCCTTCTCGGTAGAGCATGAGGATGCGGTCGCCGTCCTGTTCGATGGAGCCGGAGTCGCGGAGGTCCGAGAGGAGCGGACGCTTGTCGGTGCGGCGTTCACATTCGCGGGAGAGTTGCGAGAGGGCGAGGACCGGACAGTCCAGCTCACGAGCGAGTCGTTTAAGACTCTTGCTGATGTGCGTGATCCGCTGGGTCTGGTTCTCGCCGACCGTCTTGTCCGTGACTTCGATCAATTGCAGGTAGTCCACGATCAACAGGTCGAGGCCGTGCTGGAGTTGCTGGCGGCGGGCTTTGGAGCGGAGGTGGCCCAGATCCGAGCAGGGATCATCGTCGATGAACAGTGGATGGTTGGCGAAGCGGTCGAGGGTTGGTCCCATCTGGGTGAACTGTTCCTCGGTCAGATCGCCACGAGCCAGGCGCCATGAGGGGATCGCCAGTTGCTTACTGAGCAGTCGGTCGAACACCTCTTCCTTCGACATCTCCAGAGAGATGAGACAGACCGACTTCTGTTGCTGCACGGCCACGTTCCAGGCAATGTCGAGGGCGAAGGCCGTCTTGCCCATCCCCGGTCGTCCGGCCAGCACGATCAGCTGTCCTGGTGCGAGTCCGGTCAGCTTGTCATCGAGCGAGGCAAACCCGGTGCGGACACCGTAGTAGGCCGTCGGATCGTCTGCTTCGTACAACGTGGCGTAGTGGTCGTAACGGTCCGAACTGAGTGTTTCCAATTGTGACGGCTCGTTGACCGCGTCCTGTCGCGACAGATTGAGAAACTCCTGCTCAGCCTGTTCGGTCAGCTCGTCGGCTGAGCGCTGGTCGTCCTGCGAGATGTCGCTGATCGTGCGACCGAGTCGGGCCAGCTGCCTGCGGCGGCTCTTGTCCCGCACGATGGCGGCGTACTGGCTGACGTGCGAGGACGTGGGAACATCCGTCGCCAGTGCCGCCAAGAAGGCCGAGCCACCCAATTGATCGACACGTTTGTTCCCCAGCAGACGACTGCCGACCGTGACGAAGTCGACGACACTCCCCTCCTCTGAGACGGCGACAATTGTCGCGAACACGTCTCGTAGCACGGGGTCGTAGAAGTCGTTCGGTGTGAGTGACGGCGACATCTTGTAGATGGCGTTTGGATCAAGCAGCAAGGCACCCAGGACCGTCTTCTCGGCCTGTGTGTCATGCGGGGCGGTGTCGGTGATGAGGGTACGGGGCATACGTGAGTGGGGGAAGGATTATTGGGATGTATCGGTGGCATCCAGCAGCCTGAGCGTCTCAGTCGGCGGATGCTCCAGGTCGACGTGTGAATGCAGTCGATGTCTGACAATGGCACTCTTGGCCGAGTCGATCGCCAAGCGGTGCAGTCGCCGCTTCTCTCGCTCATCCAGTTCTTTCCAGTGTCTCAACTGCCGCTCACGTTCTGATCGTCGTTGTGCGGCCTGTTCGGTGTTTTGCTCGATCTCATCCGTCGCTTGGGGCCGTTGCCGTCGACGGACGGTCTTGTTCGTTGTTTGCTCATCAACCGGCGATGGCCAGTTCTCCTCGATCGCCTTCCGCAGCATCCCGAGCCGGTTGCGGTTGGGGTTTCGCAGCTCAAGACACTCGATCTGGCGTTGGACCTCCTCCACTCCCCTCTTCGCTGCCAGCTGACGAGCCATTGATTCATCAAACCCCGCCGCTCTCAGCATCTCTATCGCTTTGAAATCGACAGCAGCCGCCTGTTGTTTGTCAGTGTCTTTCAGAACTGTTTTTCTACTGGTCGGGTTTTTGGACCGGTCGGCTGGTCGGGATTCTGAACTGGTGCTGGTCGGGTTCTTGGACTGCTTCAGAGTGGCTGGTCGGATTTTTGAACCGGTAGTGGAATCTGTGGCTGGTTGCAGCCATCGGGGGGCGTAGTGAGCCGCGGAGCGTGCGGAAGAATCGGGACTGAACACACCCTCCCTGACACACTCAATGTAGCCTGCGTCGAGGGCCGCCCTGAGGGCACTGCTGAGTGTCGTGCGATCACTCAACTGTGAATACTGTTGGATGTACGAGTACGACAACGGAGCTGACTCGCGTCGTCCGCCGAACTGATTCTGATAGCCGACCGTATGTCGCAGGACGGTTCCCACCACTTTCACCACCGACAGCGGCTCCCGATGGACGACCTGATCGAAGAACGCGTTGGGGATGGGAGTCCGATGCCCCTCGCCGGTGAAGAAGCCTGCAAAGTCGTCGAGAGACCTTGTGTAGTCGCCTGTCTCAGCCCAACGCAGCCGAAACTGCGATGACTCAGCTGGTCGGCCGCGTGCATCAGGTCGCCCGGAAGAGAGACGTTCGATGAAGCCGCCAGCGATGGCATCATTCATCACAGTCGCGATGGCCCCTCGGCTGATGCGGGCTTCCTCGATCAGTTCTCGATAAGAGACGGCGATCTCCTGCTCGATCGGCTGGCCCTGCTGGTCGAGCCAGCCGAGCGTCCGCCGCAGCAGATAGGCCACGAGTCGCACGACACCTCGCGAGCCGTGCGGCAGGCAGACGTCGAAGAACTGATTCGGACAGTACAGAAAGTTGGCGTCGAGTGGTTCGAAGCCGTTGAACGTCGAAGGCCGTCCTTGAACAGCAGGCTTTGTCATCTCAGCGGCCGAGGAAGCGATTGAGAGTCGGCACCTGATACCATTTGGCGGGTGCCTGTTTCCTGGAGTTCGGCGAACGTGAGCGAGACTTTCTCCCCTGTTTGGACTTGGCGGATGGCTGCCGCTTCTTTGCAGGTTGAGGTTTGGAAGATGACGTGATGACTTCAGCGTTCACGGTCTTGGCGTCACTGCTGGCTGTCGTCGGCAGGTTGACCGCTGCGGACGACTGCTCCCCTTTCGGCAGGTGAATCCCCTGTCGATCGGCCAGCAGTTCGTGAAGGTTTCGCATCAGGACGTTACTCTGCTTCTGGTTCTCGGTCAGTTCCTCGACCAGCTTGAGCAGGGCCGTCTTGTCCGTCTTGAGGTCTGATACCTGTTGTTCCAGGGTGGTGACGTACTTTTGCTCGGCAGCCGATGACGGTGTCGCTTCGGTCGTCGATTGGTCAGGTTGGGGTGTTGGCTGAGGCGGTGGTGGGACTGACGGTTGGGGTTCATGCACGGGGGGCGGTTCGGACTTGAGACCGAAGGTCTCGCGTAACCAGTCCTCGCGAATCAGCCACATCGGGCTGCGGCCACCGACCCGGAGTTGTTCGATGAGCTCCAAGGTGACGTCGCTCCCCTCTCGGACCTGGCCGTCATCGGTGTGCAGGGCCACGTGTGCGAGCACCTGCTCGTCGTTGATCGTGATGGCCTTGGTGATATCGCGAGTCAACTGCCGGTGCGAACGGCGATAGAGTTCGGATGCCTGCTTCTTGGTGATGAACCCTGCCGGGATGTCTTGAGTCATGTCGTGCGGTGGGAAGGGATGATTGGCCTGAGCCTACGCTTGTGACTTGAGACCTGTCAAATCGGTCTCACGGCAGACCGTATGTCCTGTCTCACGTCAACGAACGGCTGGCGTGAGACACGGTCTCCCCCGTGTGACAAGTGCTCTGATCGAGAGATCGAGAAAACGTCGTGTTGACGCACCATCTGCCGTACGTCTGCCTCATGACGCCCATCTGCCATGCCTCACGACATACCGTAAGCCACGGCTCAAGGCATGCTCGCAAAGATGACTTGAGTCCTGTCCTGAGTCATGGTCTGACAGTCTTACGACCGACTTGAGTCACTGGGCATACGACATCATGTCCCAACCATACCGGAGTGGGGGATTTACCCCAGTGAGCTTTTTCAACATCGAAGGAGGGCTCGCTGCATTGATGACACGGGCCGCTGTCCACGGTGGAGGCCGCAGGGACAACCTTGACAGCGGCGGCACACTGAAAGGGGAGCGAGCACTCACGTTCTGCGACACTCGTCCCTGTGAAGACAATCGGCGACAGTCGGCGGAGGGCCGATGATTGAGCGATGTGAGCCTGCGTCCATCGCGGAGAGTCAGGCCCTGCTGCCGCGTCGCCATCCGGGACTCGTCCGCGCATGAGAAAAGGCCGTGACCCGTCGGTCGACGGATCACGGCCTCGGCAACCTCTCTGTGCTGTCGGTCAGATCAGTTGCAGGTAGGCTTCGATTCTTCGCAGTCGTTGATGGACCTGCTGGAGACGATCGGTGTGTTGCTCCAGTCGATCCTTGAAGATGCCTCGATCGTCGTGCGTGAGGTCTTCGGCGACCACGTCGAAGTGATGCATCACTTCGTCCGCCCTGTTGTCGACGTGCTGCTGCAACGAGTCAAAACGGGTGTCATGCGTCTCCAGCTTTTCCGACGTTCGCGTGAGTAGAGCCGTCACTGAGGTGAGCTTGTCACTCAGTTGGTGGATGTCTGTCTGGGTGGCCGGTGATGAGTTGTCAGCTTTGGTCATGAGAAGAGAACGGTAAAGGAAACAGAAACCACGATCAATGAAATCGTGACGATTGTCCGCGACTGACGAATGCCAGTCGCGAACGAGAGGGGAGTGACGGTACGTCAATGCCATCCGGTGTGGCCGACGATGGACCGGTCGAGATACGACACGACCTGTTGCGGGAGATAATCACGGGGATCGTCGTAACCGAAACGAAACGTGGAGTCGCGACCGGGGATCAGTTCCACGCTGTCCCGTGTCAATGAATCGATGACCGTGTTGTGCAAGCCCCACTCATGGATGTGGACTTCGTAGCCTGCATGGGCCAGGACTTTCGCGACAAGATCGGTTTCGACGAAGCCGTCACCATCGTCGTATCCGAATTTGAGGAAGGCGTCTTCCCACGCACCGGACAGATACGTCACGGCGGCGGGGGGAGTCAGTTCAGTCTGTTTCATGGAAAGGAAAAGGGAAGGAAAATCAAGAGCCCCCACGACCAGCGTTGGCCGATCGCGGGGGAGAGGGGAGTGACCGGTTCAGAAGAACTCGATCACATCGGACGGTGTCGTGCGTCTGCGGCGCGTGGGGGCCGGTGCCGGAACGACCGTTCGTTTGGCCTTAAACGCTGCGATGCCTTCCGCGTCGATGCGGTAGCGGGGGCGACGGGAGCGATCGGTGGCCAGGTTCGTGGCGGGGAGTTCGCCATTCCGGATCCAGGTCAGGATCTTGTCGGGGCTGACACCCCACTCGCGGGCAAGTTCGGGCGGCGTCCACGAAGTCCGTGGTGACGATGGCTCAACGTGATGAGGCACCGACTCCAGCACTTTGGCCAATTCATCACTCGTCAGTTCCCGATGCAGGTGAATGCGGGCCACCGTCTGAGCAACGTCTGTGAGTCTGTCTGTGGATGTTTCGCCGATGATGTCAGGAGAAGTGGTCTCCATGTGACGAGAGGGAAGGAATCAGGAGAGGGGATCGAACGGCAGATCGTCACTGCTCAATTGTTGCTCCTGGACGAACTGCCCCGTGCCCGGCTGACCCGGTTCGATGTCATGCCGACCGGGGACCACGTTTCCGAAATAGTCCCGTTGCGACACGGGAGCCAGGAGGCAGCGGCCTGTTTCGATCAGCTGCTGAGCCATGCGTCCGTAGGAGCCTTGCAGACGCCAGACGGTGCCGTCGTCGATCAACTGCTGGAACAGACTGACCGTTTCGGCTTCGTCAAGATCGCCCAGCTCGAAGGCGATCATCTGATCCATCAGGCTTTTGCTTGCGCTGGAGAGAGAACTCATGTTCAATAGGGGGGAAGAGATGCAAAAAGCCCACGACCGGAGGAGACCAGCCGTGGGCCAGAGTGGGGGAGTGCCCGTCAGGACGCTCCCTGTTGTTTGTGCCGCAACTCGTGGTAGGTGCGGGTGAGCAGGGCTGCCATCGGCAGCAAGTCCTCCTCATGAAGGAGGTGTGTGTTTTTCCAGCCTTTCTTCTCGTCATCCCGATACGCTCGTTCGGGGATGACGAACAGATGGACCTTGTCCTTGCCCCGTGTCTTGGCGAACACGGTGCAGGAGAGACGACCGTCGCTGAGCTTCAGACGACGCTCGGCCGATGATGTGTGGGCGTCCTCGTTGCTGGAGGCCGGACGCGGCGCCTCGGAAGATGGTTGGACCATAAAAAAGATGGGAAAGAAATGAAAACACTTCTCGTGGTCTGGCGAGAAGCCCTTCGGCAGCAGCAATCCGCAGCTCGGGGTCAAGGCGGCGTAGCGGCTGCGGTTTCAGAGCATCAATTCGAGAGGTGCCTCCCATCGCTCAGGCCGACCTGGCAGCAGTGACCGCACGGCGTGGCCGGTTGCCCCGTCACGGGCGGTCGATTCGGTGCGAGCATCATGCCAACACGATTCATCGCAATCTGGACCGCAGTTGGGGACCGCCCGCAGCGGAGACAGGCAACCGTTGCGTGACGCCGGGCCGCTCCGTCCCCTTGACGCCTTCAGAGAACGGATTGCTACGCTGCGAAGGCTACGAGCACACCCACCCCCCAACTTCTCTCAGATTCTGCTTGCGCTGTTCTTCTCGCTGAGGCACGCTGATGCCCCTTCCGGCACTGTGTCGGAAGTCTGGTGAATCCCAATGATGTTCGGCACGGTTTTT
>JAGQPX010000202.1 GCA_020426505.1 Planctomycetaceae bacterium
TACATCGAGCCACACACGGCGACAGCAGTCGCACATGGTGACGGCAAGCTGACGATCTATACGAGCACGCAAGGCTCCTTCACGGTGCGGCAGCAGGTCGCCGAGTTGCTGGAGATGCCCGTGACGAACATCAAGGTCGTGCCGATGGAAATCGGCGGCGGCTTCGGCGGCAAGATCTCGGTCTACCTGCAACCGGTCGCAGCGCTGCTCTCCATCAAGTCGGGGCATCCGGTCAAGCTGACGATGGACCGGGCCGACGTGCTGGAAGCAACCGGTCCGACGCCCGGCTCGTACATGCGTGTCAAACTCGGAGCAGACAAGGACGGCAAGCTGATCGCCGGCGATGCATACCTCGCTTACGAAGCCGGAGCCTACCCCGGCTCGCCCATCGGCCCGGGGTGCCTCTGCGTCTTCTCGTGCTACGACATCCCGAACGCTCGCGTCGAAGGGTACGACGTCTGTGTCAACAAGCCTCGCACGAATGCCTATCGCGCTCCGGGTTCGACGCAGGCCGCCTTCGCCGTTGAAACCGTGCTGGAGGAACTGTGCGAGAAGCTCGACAAGTGCTCGACCGACTTCCGGCTGGAGAACGCTGCAAAGGAAGGGACACGCCGCGTCGATGGCGTCGTCTATCCGGTCATCGGCATGTACGAAACGGTCGAGGCGATCAAGAAGTCCGAGCACTACAAGTCCGACATCAACTCGACGCCGTCGTATGGATTACATGGTTCATCCAACGGCCAGAAGTTCCCGCGCGGACGAGGCATCGCCAGCGGGTTCTGGTTCAACGCCGGTCTCAAGTCGTCAGCGACCGTGACCGTCAACTCGGACGGCAAGGTCTCGCTGATCGAAGGCTCGACCGACATTGGCGGTTCCCGGGCGTCACTCGCCATGCAATTGGCGGAGACGCTCGGCATCAAAGCGGAGGACGTCAATCCTCGCGTCGTCGACACCGACAGCGTGGGCTACACGGACGTGACCGGAGGCAGCCGTGTCACGCTGGCGACTGGCATGGCCGTCCATCAGGCGGGACTCAAGGTGCTTGCACAGATGTGCGACCGAGCGGCCCGGATCTGGGAATGCGACCGCACCGCTGTCAGCTATGACGGAGGCAAGGTGCACGGTCCCGGCAAGAAGAAGATGACCTTCGCAGAGGTCGCTGAGCAGATCAACAAGACGGGCGAGCCGATCACTGCTTCGGCGAGTGTGACGGCTCCCACGTCAAGCAACGCCTTTGGCACACACTGCGTCGACGTCGAGGTCGACCCGGACACCGGCAAGGTGACGATCCTCCGCTACACGGTCGCTCAAGACGCCGGCACGGCCATTCACCCGGCATACGTCGAAGGTCAAATGCAGGGCGGAGCCGTCCAGGGGATCGGCTGGGCTCTCAATGAGGAGTACGTGTACGGAGAAGACGGTGTGATGCAGAACGCCGGCTTCCTCGACTACCGCATGCCGACGTCGTTCGACCTGCCGATGATCGAGACGATCATCGTCGAGGTCCCCAACCCGGACCACCCCTACGGCGTCCGAGGCGTCGGCGAAGTCCCCATCTGCCCCCCACCCGCCGCCATCAACGCCGCGATCCACAATGCTATCGGCGTCTGGATGTACGACCTGCCAATGTCGCCCCCGAGAGTGTTGGCGAGGATTCTTAAGAAGAATTCGTAGTGACGTTAGCCGTCCTCGCCAATCGGCGGGGGAGAGCGAGATGATTGTCGTCGAGGTTCGGCTTCTGGCGACGACGGCTCACACTGATCCTGATTCGAGTTGGATACCTTTTTGCCTCAGTCACAAGGTGAGGAATCGACTCATGGCAACGTTTCGTTTCGTCGGCGTTTCGCTACTTCTTGTGATACAGATTCGAACAGCATTTGGTGACGAGACAGCGGGGAGTTTTGAGCAGCCGAGATACACGATCTATCGTGCGGTAGCGCCGGTTATGATTGACGGTCAATTGGACGAGGACGCGTGGCAGGCGGCGCCGGTGATCGAGGACTTCCATTTCACATGGTATGAGAGTGGTGTGAAGGAGACCTCGACGGCGCGGATTCTGTGGGACGACACTTATCTGTACGTCGCTCATGTCTGCGAGGACGCGTGGATTGCGGCTCGCTGCAGGGAGCATGATGGGCCGGTTGCTCGTGATGATTGCTTTGAGGTTATGTTGGCTCCTGACGTTGAGCAGCCGAATGTTTACTTCAACATTGAGTGGAACGTGCTGGGGGCGTGGGTCGACAATCATCGCCCACATGGTCCGAAGCAGCCGAAGGCGCATCGTTGGGATGCGGAGGGGGTGAAGATCGCCGGCACCTACGAGGGATCGCTCAACGATGACACTGACCGTGACGTGCGATGGACGTGTGAGGTTGCGATTCCTTTTACCAACTTCACCGGGTTTGCTCAGCACACGCCGCCCCGACCGGGAGATGCGTGGAATCTCAACCTCAACCGACACGGCGGCGACACGAATCTGCAGTACAGTCAATGGTCACCGGCTGATACGCCGCGTCCATCGTTTCATACGCCACACCGTTTTGGTCGAGTGACAT
The DNA here is from genome assembly GCA_020426505.1 of Planctomycetaceae bacterium. Taxonomy (GTDB): domain Bacteria; phylum Planctomycetota; class Planctomycetia; order Planctomycetales; family Planctomycetaceae; genus JAHBXU01. Next base: position 2,556 of record JAGQPX010000202.1, read on the forward strand.
TCTCCGACAAGATGAGATGAGGGTTTGCTCGACGACATCCAAGCGCATGCCACGATTGAAACGACCGGATTCGCATGAGCAAATCCGGTTTGATGTTAAGACGGCATGCGGAGACCATGCGCCCAGCCTGCTGACACTGTATGGTTCGCAGTGGCACGAATGCAGATCGTTCTATTGTCTGGAAGTTTTGGGTTGTTGTTGGTCGTGTCGAAAAAAGATGAGCCGGCCGGCTCGGTGACGAATGGCTGCCATCATCAGGCGGCGCGGCCATGACCCGGGACTTGCCCTGTTTGCAAACGTGACTGCGTCTGTCGCCGTGTCGGCATCCGCAGCGGCCGCAAGTCCTCGGGGTGAGACAAGCAGGCATGCCCGCCGGTCTCTAACAATCGCATGAGCCGATTCGTCACCATATATACGAACAGCCTTTCAGGACCTTACAGGCGTTCTCCAGTTATTTGAAAATCTCTGCCTCGACGGGACGTGAACATTACCGTTTCAATAAAGGAGTACCGTGCGAACGCTGGCAACACAATTCCGGCATCTTCTGCCGAATTCTGTCGTGCCTCTGATATGCACCCGGCTTGCTTTCTTGATTCCCCGGCTCGTCATCTTGACGGGATCGGCGCCTCGGCATACATCGGCTGCTCGATGATCAACGACAACGATCGTAATTGCCGGATCATCGGTGTTTCCTGTCGAGGTACGCATCGTGCAACGTCGATTGATGATGGCCGTGTTCATCGGCATGCTGTTGCAGCTGCCGGTGGTGTCAGTTGGCGAGGAGCCGGGGCCACCCCTGTCGCCGCCAGTCGATTCGGGGCTGACGTTTCGTCTGGAAGCACTCGAAGCCGATGTGCGTCAACTTAAGGTACAGAAACCGGCAGAAGAAAAGGCCCCGGATTCGAAACCCCCGGATTCGAAACCGAAGCCGGCCACTCCTGAAAAGCCGTCATACCCGACGGCACGAATCACGGGCTTCTTTCAGGCGGATGCCGGCTGGGTGCACCAGGACGCGGCCAATGCTGCTCTGCTGGGCGACATTCAGGATGGTGCAGATTTCCGTCGTGCACGACTCGCTGCCGTCGGTGAGGTCGCGGAGAATGTCGCCTACAATGTGGAGTTCGACTTTGGTTTCCCCGGACGTCCCAGTTTCATGGATGTCTGGTTGGAAGTGCGCGAGCTGCAAACGTGGCAGAATGTCCGTGTCGGCTACTACCGGCAACCGATCGGTCTCGACGGTCTCACAAGTGTCAGGGAGTTGACACTGATCGAACGTGCATTGCCGTTCGCATTCCTTCCGTTTCGCCAGATCGGCGTCATGACGTCTGGCACAGCACTTGATGAGGACATCACCTGGGCTGTCTCCGGATTTCGATTCCCCACGGACTTCTTTGGCAGTCAGATCGGCGACGACGGTGGATACGGATTTGCATCGCGATTGACCGGGGCTGTGTACGAGTTCGGGTGCGATGGCACTCTCCACATCGGCGGTGCCTACAGCCTCATCGACCCGGCGAACAATGCGGTCCGGTATCAGAGCCAACCGGAGTTCTTCATCGCAGAGACTGGAGGAGCGGCCTTCGTCCCGGCCGGGGTGCCGACAGCGGTGCCTCCGTTTGTTGACACGGGAGTGATCCGCACGAACACGGCCAATCTGCTCGCGGCAGAACTGGCGACAACGACCGGCGCATTTCATGCTCAATCCGAATTGATCTACGCGATTGTCGACCAGATCAACGGACCGACGGCCACGTTCTCCGGCGCGTATGCTCAGGCGGCGTACATCCTCACGGGGGAACATCGTCCCTACAACAAAAAGAGTGGCGTGCTCGGTCGCGTCGTTCCGAATAAGCCGTTCGGCAAATGCGGACTCGGTGCGTGGGAGGTTGCGGCACGCTGGTCCATGCTTGATCTCAACGACGGCACTATTCGCGGCGGACTGTTACATGATGTCACGGGAGGACTGAACTGGTATCTCAACAAGTACACCAAGTTTCAGCTCAACTATATCCACGCGTTCCTCAACAATGCCGGGAACGGTGACAGCAATGCAGACATCGTCGCGGTTCGCGCTCAGGTGGACTTCTGAGAACGTGATTCACAGTTGAGGCTCCGCACTTTCTCGCCAGCTATCGGGAACCCAGCCAAGTTTATGGAAGATCGGGAGAAACTCCGAGACATGGTGGCCGTACCCGGTGCCTTCGTGGCCACTGGTCCAGATGCCGACGAGTTCGGCCCGGTCATTGAAGACCCCTCCGCCGGAGAACCCGCCTTGTGAGGGGCGTTCCAGTTCCGCTTTAAGAGCGTCGCGATGGGACTGAGTGCGGCCCAGAATGATTTGTGGATCGGTCGTGGACGGAAACCCGCTTAATGCGATCGGACCGACGTCGTTGGTGATTGAAACCGGACGAAAGAGGAGTTGGTCGGGATAGTCCACGACCAGAACGGAGCGATCACGACCGTCCGAGACGCGCGTGTACTGTCCCGGTCCGGTTTGAATCGCCTTGGCGAGCTTGTCGCGGTAGAGAATGGTCGCCGTGACCCACTGGCCCCGAATGAATAACTCCGGCTCGCCACCCGACTCGAAGTTGTGAGAACAGGAGAGGAAGGTCCATTCACCGTCTCGCCGTCCTTCACCGACGCAGACTGCGCTGCCGTAGTCGATCGTGCCGTCCGTCCCACGGGCGCGCACTCGCATGACGCCTCGTGGCCACATCTCACACGGACGTTCGTCGATCGCAGACTGTGTTGAGGGAATCTTGCGCTCGCATTTTCTACGCTCAGCATCGCCGTGAGCCGGCGTCACACGGCGGGAATTGTCAAAAGTACAATCCATCCCTATTGCGTCATGCAAAGACGACGCAGAACTGCTCATCGGGGCTTGCTCGATCGATCGCGGGGCCGACAGCGTGCCGCGATCCAGGAGCGACCGCTGGTCGACGGAGGAAGCACAGTAAGTCGTTGACCAACTGAGCGTTGCTACAAGCGTGCAAATCGCGAGGGTCGGCTTCATGGGTCGTCCTGACACAGCCATCGTCATCGTCTGTCGATCGACGGTGACGTCCTGGCATCATCGATCCGATTTGTCCTAGGCGACGGTGCAAATCCTCTGCCGTTCACGAGCGAAATGTGGGGCCGGCGAGGAGTCTCAGATCGCACGAAGATGCGGGCAGCGATTGCGACTTTTCGCAAGTCATGTTGCACGTTCGCTGCTCGACCATTGACAAATCTGCCCCAGTCTGTCGAGATAGCCGGTTCTTCCCAGTGCGACGAGGTCTGTCACCCCGGACCGGTTGTGCTGGTCTGTTCTTATTCCTGACATTGTTGCCAAGAGAATCTCCGCGGAACATCTGATGAGTGATCCAAACACACAGGGCATCCTCGCCACCCCCAAAGGTGCACCCACGCGAATCGTCTCATTGGATCAGTTTCGGGGTTACACGGTGCTGGGGATGTTTCTGGTGAATTACCTGGGCAGCTTTGCCGCCTGTCCGAAGATCCTGCTGCACACGCATGATTACATCAGCTACGCCGACACGATCATGCCTCACTTTCTGTTTGCGGTCGGCTTCTCCTTTCGGTTGACGTTCGGTCGCCGCGCTCAGAAGGAAGGACTCGCAGCTGCAAACTGGCACATGATCCGCCGGATGTTGGGCCTCGTGCTGGTTTCGATCGTGATCTATCACTCCGGCCCTCCCGCGGAGACGTGGGCCAAGTTGACCGAGAAGGGCGTGGGAGGCATTCTTCCCAATCTTCTCAAGAGAGAGTGGTTCCAGACGTTGATGCACATTGCGGTCACGTCGCTGTGGATCCTGCCGGTGATCCGTTCGACCGCCGGCGTGCGGATCGGTTGGATGGTCTTCTCTGCTGCACTGCACATCTGGCTGTCGTACTGGTTCAACTTTGAATGGAGTAACGGCAGCGGCCCCTTCGAAGGGACGGGCAACGGCATCGACGGCGGCCCGCTCGGCTTCCTCACATGGACGACCCCCGCCATTCTCGGCACGCTCGCATGCGATGCCGTCGCCGGTGCGGAAGGTCGCCCCAATCTCTGGAAGATGGTCGGATGGTCAATCGTGATCATGGCCTTCGGCTGGCTCATCTCCTGCGGCACACGCATCTACGACGTGCCGGAGAGTGTCGTCGAGGCACAGATTCAGGAAAGCATCGAGGTCAAAAAACGCGAGAACGAAGAGCAGAAAGATATTCCGGAGAAGGACAGAAAGTACTCCAAGCGGCCCGAGCTACAGAAGATCGCAGACAATCCTGTGATTCCTTCCAAAGAGGAACTGCAGGCACACATGGAGAAGGAGGACCTCTCGCAGTGGCTGGCAGAGCCGCCCTTCGTGCCTCCACCACACAGTTGGGATCCGCCAAAACTCAAGGAGGGTGAGACGCCCGGTCGAGGCGGCTTCATGGGCTGGCTGCTCGACCCGAACTATCGGCCGGAAAACAACGCCCACATGTATCGCAAGTGGAACTACTGGATGATGAGCCAACGTGGGGGCACACTCGCTTACCTCGTGTTCTCCGGCGGTTTCTCATTGTTTGTCTATGTCCTGTTCTACGTGGTTTGTGACATCTGGGGCTGGTCGCTGGGAGTCTTCCGCTCGTTCGGAGTGAACGCACTCGCTGCGTACATCCTGCACGCAATGGTCGGCGGAGCGATCAAACCCTTTGTGACGAAAGATGCTCCGGGCTGGTACGTAACGGCCAGCGTGATCCTGTTTTTCCTGATTAACTGGATCATCATCCGCCACCTCGAAAAGCAGAAGCTGTTCCTCAAACTGTGATTCATCAAGAGCATGACGGAACGCGACGGATAAATCACTCACCCTGCAACGTCAGCACCAGTCTGCGACCGCTCGCGCGGTTGCGGTGTTCGCAGAGATAGATGCCCTGCCATGTGCCGAGCGCGAGGCGACCGCCACTGACCGGAATCGTGACCGAACTCCCTGCGAGCGTCGCCTTCACGTGTGCGGGCATGTCGTCGGGTCCCTCCATCGTGTGAACGTAGGGCAACGACTCGGGGGCGATGTGATTGAAGGCCATCTCCATATCGACCGGCACGTCAGGATCCGCGTTCTCATTGATTGTCAGCGACGCCGACGTGTGCATGATGAACACATGCAACAACCCAACATTGACCTGTTCAATCTCCGGCAGCCCTTCCACGACATGCCGAGTGATGAGATGAAATCCTCGCGGACGAGCAGGCAGCGTGATCTGTCGTTGATGCCACATTGTATTGAGTGTTTTTTGGAGAGAGATCCGCGTGAACGATCGAGCTGGTCGATGGAACGCGTCAGACAACAGGATAGCGGAGGTGAACCATCAGCACAGGGCGGGCACAGTTGCCGGATCTTGGTGAATTGTTCGAAGTCTCTCATCACGTCGACCGCTTGTGACGTGATGTTGGTCGAGGAATGGAATGCCGGTCACACATATTTCCGGCAGATTCTGCCACGCATCTCAGACGCTGATCAGCATAAGTGACGGAGCCGTAATCCCCGGCCATTCAAGGGATTACGGGCGGACCTCCGTCAGGCGAGGGGCCCAATCTGCCGAACCGACGGGTCTTCGCCGCAAACCGGGTGAAAACGTATTGACCCCTCCCGGCGAAGTTCATACCTTCCCGCCGCGTTGGACGTGACCCGGTTCGCCGGACACGGCAACGCAAACGACACGTGTCGGTAGGCTCTCCTCGGAGAGTCGCCAGGGACGGCACCCGAGGCATGGATGCTGACGGTCCGGCTCCCTTGGCTTTATTCCGAATCGCCCCCGGAAGTAGCTTGAGTCCTCTGCCCCCCTGGGATTCGCTATTTCCGGGTTTTTTCTTGCGCTGACCGGGCAGGTGAGACCGGACGACGAGTCAGATCACGACTGTCAGGAATGGTTTCATCCCTACAAACCGCCGTGATCATTACTCAAATCTGAGTGCTTTCTGCGAGAATCTCCGACGGGCATCGGTCTGAGACCTAGGTTTGGCGGTCCCCATCCCAGCCTCTCATGGGATCATGCGATCATGTTCCACCCTCGCTGCAAACGTTGTCTCGGTCTTGAGATTCGACGGTCACGGTTCCAACTGCGAGACCTGTTGCCCCTGTTGCTCGGGATTCGCGCTTATCGCTGCACTCACTGCTTCGACCGTCACTATCAGCCGTTCAATCTCGTAACACGCTTCATTCTTCAATGCCTGAGAGGGATTGACGACACGGTCAATCTCGTTCATCCCGAGTACCGGCGGGCACATTTCGATCGCAAAGCCCATTTCATGCGAAAGCGACGCCGGACCGTCGTCCATCAACGCTGACAGATCGTCAGCTTCACACTCCACGGCTTGGATGGCTCCGAAGATGTCCGAATTGCGAAGCTTCCCGTTTACGATTCGGACACTGAGGTATGTTTGACCGGAAGATCGTCCCTTTTTCGCCCACTTGAGTGTCTGCACTCATGACTCCAGATCAGTGCAATTCGTGTTGCTGTCAGAAACTGCGACCGTCGACGTTTCTTTACCGGGATTACCTGTTCGCTTTCCTCGGCTTCCGTCCGATGCGGTGCGTGCATTGCTTCCAGCGGCAGTATCGGGTGATCAGCCCGATCCTCAATCTGATCCTGCGGTGTCTGGATTACCTCGATGCTTCGGTGAATTCTTGCGACCCGCGGCGTTGGCTCGATCCGAATTTCGAACCTCGTAGGGTCTCTCCGACTCGTCGGTCAGAGCAAGTGGACCGTTGATTGGTCAGTATAAGTCGGCACGCCTATAATCCGGACTTCCACACGTCGGTGCGGTCACGAGGCAACGGTGGTCTTTCGATCGTGCTGGCGATTGATCCTGATCTTTCCCGGCAGCTCATCCATGCTGCTGAAGGCTGTCCATGCCCGCTTCCGATCTCGTCATTCGCGGTGCTCGCGAACACAACCTGCGTAACGTCGACCTCACGCTCCCCCGCAACAAGCTGATCGTCATGACGGGCGTCAGCGGTTCGGGGAAGAGTTCGCTCGCGTTCGACACAGTGTATGCAGAGGGGCAACGGCGCTACGTTGAGTCGCTGTCGACATATGCGCGGCAGTTCCTCGGCCAGATGCCGAAGCCGGATGTCGACACGATCACTGGTCTCGCACCGTCCATCTCGATTCAGCAGAAGGTGACCAGCCGCAATCCGCGAAGCACGGTCGGCACCATCACCGAGATCTACGACTACCTGCGTGTCCTCTTCGCCCGCGTCGGCACAGGTCATTGCACGAAGTGCGGCCAACCGATTACAGCTCAGTCGACCGATCAAATCGTCGAGTCAGTCGCTGCACTTCCGGAAGGGACGAAGTTTCAGATCCTCGCACCCATCGTCCAGAATCAAAAGGGCGAGTTTCGTGACCTGTTTGCAGACCTGCTGAAGCAGGGCTACCTCCGTGCCCGTGTCGATGGCGAAGTCGTCAGCCTGTCCGACGACCTCGGCCTCAAGAAGCACTTCAAGCACACCATCGAAGTCATCATCGACCGTCTCGTCGCCGGCAAGGGGGGGCGGACACGACTTGTGGAAGCAATTGAAAGTGCAATCCGTCTCAGCGGCGGAACGCTCATTGTGCTGTCGAGTCCAGTGTCCAGTGTCCAGGGTCCAGAGGAGGACCGATCCAGCGACTCTCAACCCTCAACCTTCAACTCTCAACTCTACTCCGCCAAGTATGCATGTGCGGGCTGTGGTCTCTCCTTCGAGCCGCCGTCGCCTCAGCTGTTCAGCTTCAACAGTCCGCTCGGCATGTGCGAGGCTTGCAACGGTCTCGGCACACGTCATGAGTTCATCCTCGATCGCATCGTCGAGGACGAGACCAAGTCGATCCAGAAGGGGGCTCTCAATCTCCTGGGACGCATGGCGAAGGTTGGCCGCTGGCGTAAACACATCTTTCAAGGAGTCGCTCGTGCCATCGAACAGGACTGCGGACTCGACGAGGGGGCGTTCCTCAAGACCCCCTGGAACGAACTCCCTGACGAGTCGAAGGACCTGTTCCTCAACGGCATGGGCGACCGGCACATCACGTTTGCGTGGCGGCATCGCGGCGGCGTCTGGAAGCACGGCGGCACCTGGGCCGGATTCCTCCCCGACTTGCTCGAGGACTACCGCAAAGCCAAAAGCCCCATGCGGCGAAGGCAACTCGAAAAGTACATGGAGACGGTCCCCTGCTCAGCATGTGATGGCGAACGACTGAACAAACAGGCGAGGGCCGTCTTGGTCGCGTCGACGAGCATCGCGGAGGGCGGTGAGCGGAGAGCGGAGAGCAAGGTGTCGAACTCTCAACTCTCAACCCTCAACCCTCAACCCTCTACTCTCTCCCTTCCCGGCGTCTGTGCCCTCTCCATCGACGACGCCACGCGATTCTTCGAGTCACTCGAACTCGACGACACTCAAGCGATCATTGCTGAAGATGCTCTCAAGGAGATTCGGGGTCGACTCGGATTCCTGCTCAAGTGCGGACTGGGGTACCTCACACTCGACCGCTCTGCCCCGACACTCTCCGGCGGCGAGTCACAACGCATTCGCCTCGCGGGTCAGATCGGCTGCGGACTCGTGGGTGTGTTGTACATCCTTGATGAGCCGTCAATCGGCCTGCACCCGCGCGACAACGAGATGCTCCTCGAATCACTGGAGGACCTCCGCGATCAGGGGAACACGGTGATCGTGGTCGAGCATGACGAAGAGACCATGCGGGCAGCCGATCACATTGTCGATTTCGGCCCTGGCCCCGGAGTCCGCGGCGGCGAGATCGTCGCACAAGGCACCTTGGACGAAATCCGCAAGGCGAAGCAAAGTCAGACGGCCGACTTCCTGACAGGGAAACGTGAGATCGCTATCCCTTCCGAACGGCGTGAGCCGACGAAGACGAATCGCCTCAAGATTGTCGGAGCCGCGCATAACAATCTCCAGGACATCGACGTCGAGATTCCGCTCGGTGTGTTTGTCTGCGTGACGGGTGTCAGCGGTTCGGGCAAAAGTTCGCTGTGCAATGACATCCTGTGGGAGACGCTCAACCGGGACGTCAACAGCGGCAAGGGTACTCCCGGCGCGCACAAGCGGATCAACGGGCTGCAACATCTCGACAAGGCGATTGACATCGACCAATCCCCCATCGGCCGCACGCCTCGCTCGAATCCGGCGACGTACGTCAAACTGCTGGACGAGATTCGCAAACTTTATACTCAGCTGCCCCAGTCGAAGATTCGTGGGTACAAGCCGGGGCGCTTCAGTTTCAACGTCGAAGATGGACGCTGCGAAGCGTGTGAAGGACACGGGGCGACCAAGCTCGAAATGGACTTCCTCGCGGACATCTGGGTCACCTGCCCGGTCTGCGAGGGGAAACGTTTCAATCACGAAACGCTCGAAGTCCGTTACAAGGACAAGTCGATCGCTGATGTCCTCGACATGGACGTGCAGGAAGCGATCGAACATTTCAAGAATCACCCCAAGATCCTCCGACTGCTGCAAACACTGCACGATGTCGGTCTTGACTACCTCAAACTCGGACAGCCGTCTCCCACGCTCTCCGGTGGCGAGGCACAACGGATCAAACTCGCCAGAGAACTCGGCAAACGCTCGACCGGCAATATGCTCTACCTGCTCGATGAGCCAACAACCGGTCTACACTTCGCGGACGTTCAGAAGTTGCTCGAAGTGTTGCACGGTTTCGTCGAAGCCGGCAACACAGTGCTGGTCATCGAGCACAATCTCGACGTGATCAAGACGGC
>JAGQPX010000203.1 GCA_020426505.1 Planctomycetaceae bacterium
CGAGATCTACACGCTGACGAACGACACCGGCATGACCGCGAAGGTGATGACGCGGGGTGCGACGCTTGTCGAGCTGCATGTCCCGGACAAGGACGGCAACATGAATGACGTCATCTTGGGATTTGATGATGTCTCCGGTTACGAGTCCGAAGGCAACCAGTACTTCGGATGCACGACAGGTCGCGTCTGCAACCGAATCGACAGTGGCCGGTTCACCCTCGACGATAAGAACTACACGCTCGCCAAGAACGACGGCGACAAGCATCACCTTCACGGTGGTGGCGAAAACAGCCTCGACAAGGTCGTCTGGAATGCGAAGGCCTTCGATTCAGAGAAGGTCACGGGATTGATCTTCACCTACACCAGCCCCGATGGCGAGGAGGGGTATCCAGGAAATCTTTCGATCCGGGTGATCTATCTGCTGGTCAAAGCACAAAACCTGCTGCGGATCGACTATGAGGCGACGACCGATCAACGTACCCCGATCAACCTGACGAACCACATGTACCTCAACCTCGAAGGGGCAGGATCGCCGACCGTGCTGGATCACAAACTTCAGATCAATGCCGACCAATACACCGTCGCAAACGAAGAGCTGATTCCGACCGGCGAGATCGCTGAGGTCTCCGGCACGCCGCTCGATTTTCGGCAATCGACACGCATTGGGGACCGGATCGAACAACTGACGGACACCGGTGCAAAGGGTTACGACCACAATTATGTCCTCAATGTCAACCGCCAGGACAGACCGCAACACTTCGTCGCCACGCTGACAGCACCCACATCGGGCCGCCTACTCACAATTCACTCGACCGAACCGGGTGTGCAACTGTACTCAGGGAATTTCCTGATGGGACAGACCGGGAAAGACGGCAAGGTCTACCCACACCGCAGTGCAATCTGTTTGGAGACGCAGCACTATCCTGACAGCGTCAATCACGACGACTTCCCGTCAACGATTCTGAATCCCGGCGAGACGTTCGTGTCTCAGACGACCTACCGTTTTACGACAGATGAGAACTGATCGAATCGAATTCAGGGGAGACAGCTCATCGGAGGCAGTCCGCTCAACTCTCACTTGGCGCCTGATGGGTGTCGTATGCGCTAGCGGCGATAACTGAGTGGAGTCGCGTTCGAACGGTCAACGAGTCGAAGCCCCCAACGGACGAGTGCAATCCAAGAGAACTGCCTTTTTTCGCAATGCGCGCAACGGACGGGACGCCGGAGAACCAACAACAGAGGCAACTCGGCTGCTTGGAATCCACAGGCATCAACCTCGGAACACAGGCAATAGCGACAACCGATCTTCAGCATGAGCGTCTCACTCTGGCAACCATCGAGACAGCGCTCCGTCAAATTCAACCTTTACCATCCCACCGTGGACAGTCCCACCTTCATCAAGTCTAAAAACCTCTTCATACAACGTTCCACCATTTTCAGAATCGACTTTGACGTTGCTCCGCAACGAAGAACGCCCACTTCTACATCGGCCATTGCCGAGACCCGGAAGAACCCGGATTCCGAGACTCACCGGGTCGTAATGCTAGTTCGCACATGCGAAGACTTTTCGGCGGATTGTGTGTCGCTACGATTCAGCAGAACCAACTCAGCCTGAATTTGTGGGAGAACCCTTACAATCTGAACTCCTGTTGAACTCACGAAAGGAGTCTTGCACTTGCAGGAATGACAAACGGGCAGCACTCCCATCCTCATTGCAGATGGAAACACTGCCCGTGACATACGTTCGATTGACGAGCGACTACTTCAAGTCGTCGGCCGCGTCCTTAGATGCCTGCTTCAGATGACTCCAGGCATCCTTCAGCCCCTTCGCCATGTCCTGCCACGCGGCATCGCTTGAGGATTTCAACTCCTCCAACTGCTTCGTGAATTCAGTTCGACGTTGTTCCAGTGTCTGCTGATGCTCCTGCCAACGGGCCTTCGCATCCTCACCCAGGTCGGCCGCCTGAGTCTTGAGCTCGTCCAGATCTGTGTTGAGACTGGCGAGTTTTTCCTCCGCCTTCTTGATGAGTTCATCCTTCGTCTCTGCGGACCAGTCTGCAACAGCCTCACCGGCTTCCTTCAACTCCCGAATCGCGCGAGCATCTGTCGACTCCGCGGGCTCATCCCCCGGTGGCAGCAGAGACTCATCGGGTGCGGGGAACACTTCCACATCTTGTTCATCGGGGGCAATCGCATCCTGTGAGGAACCTTCATCGACCGGCGGCTTGTTTGCCGTGATGGTTGTCGTATCACCCGACTTGTTCGTTGCTGTCGGCGTCGATGTGTCAGCACATCCCCAGAGCAACAGACCCGCGAGCGCAAACATGGAGTACATCCGAGACATGAGCATTCCCTCCTATTGAGAGAGTTGCCGACATGAGACGGTCTTCGCCTCGCGTCGAACGATTCCGCGTGATCACGAACGAATCGCAGACATCATGTCCCTGACGGTCAGCGACCGCCGTGAATTGACCGAGCGCATCATACCCGATTCGGAGCGAGAATTCAGCACGTCACGCCTTCGGCAACAAGTCATTGTGGCGTAAGAGTGCCTCAGGACTCGGTTCGCGTCCTCGAAAGTCGCGGTAGAGGTCCATCGGGTGACGACTTCCGCCTTGCGAGAGGACCGTATCTCGGAAGCGACGCCCGGTTTTCTCCACCGCAGACTCGTCATCCAGCCCTGCTTCCTCAAATGCCGCGAACGCATCCGCGCTGAGGACCTCAGCCCATTTGTAGCTGTAGTAACCGGCTGCATAACCGCCGGAGAAGATGTGCTGAAACGCACACAGGAAGCGGTCTGCTTCGAACATGGGCAGCACGCTCGTCTTCTCCATGATCCGCTTTTGAACATCGAAAATCGTTTCCTCGCCATCAGGATCGAAGTCGGCGTGCAAAGCCATGTCGGTCATACCGAACGTCAACTGCCGCAACATGTCCGAACCGGCTCGATACGTGCGAGCTTCGCACAGCTTCTCATAAAGTTCTTCCGGCAGTGGTTCGCCCGTCTCGTAGTGAGACGTCATGCCCATGAGCGTGGGACGATGATAACACCAGTTCTCCATGAACTGACTTGGCAGTTCGACTGCGTCCCACTCGACCCCGCTGATCCCCGCGGCGTCCGGGTAGTCGACGGTCGTCAGCATGTGTTGCAATCCGTGACCGAACTCATGAAACAACGTCTCGACCTCGCGGAAGGTCATCAGTGACGGTTTGCCTCCGACCGGCGGCGTGCAGTTACACACGAGGTGAGCGATCGGAATCTGAAGGCCGTTCTCAATCCGGCGACGCGTCAGACAGTCGTCCATCCATGCGCCACCTCGTTTGTCAGCCGGACGGGAATAGGGATCGTAATAGAAGCCGGCGATCGTCTCACCATCTTCGTTCTGAATGTGAAAGAACCGCACGTCCTTATTCCACTTGGGAGCCAGATCATCCGCTGCGACGACCGTGATGCCGAACAATCGCTTGACCAGCGAGAACAGCCCGTCCAGCACACGTTCATGTGGGAAGTAGGGTCGCAGATCCTCCTCAGAGAATTTGAACTTCTGTTCGCGGAGTTGGTCCGCCCAGTAGGCGATATCCCAGTGACGCAGCGGTTTGTCGACACCCCGTTCATTCGCCAAGTCCTGAATCTCGTGCAGGTCGGCTTGTGCTCCGCCCCATGAAGCACTCCGCAGTGTCTCGAACATCTCCTGCACCGCGTTCGCATCCTTCGCCATCTTCTGCGACAGGCTGACCTCTGCGTACGTGTCGAACCCGAGCAACGCGGCTTGCTCCTTCCGCAACTTGAGAATCCGGCGACACAGATCCGTGTTGTCAAGTTCCCCCTCCGACGCGCGGGTGACGTAGGCCCGGTAGACCTTCTCGCGCAGTTCACTCTTCGGGCAGTGCTTCATGAAGGGAATGAAGCTCGGTGCTTCGAGAGTGATCCGCCAAGGACCCGTCTCGGGCGTCGCTTCAGCATCGCTCTCGTCCTTCGCCTCGTTGTACGCCTGAGCGGCCATCTGCAACAGCGACGGCGGCAAACCCTCAGCGTCTGCTGGGTCAGTGAGCGTCATCGCCCATGCCTTCGTCGCATCCAACACGTGATTCGAGAATTGCGTGCTGATCTCGGAGAGTTCCCGGGCGATCTCGTTGAACCGCTCCCGTTTCTCCCCGGCAAGACCGATGCCGGCCAACTCCGAATCAAGCAACTTCTCATTGACGATCCGCTTCTGTGCCTCTTCGAAGCTCGACCATTCATCGCTCTCCTTCATCGCTTTGAGCGCCTGATACAACGGCTCGCTCTGTTTGACACGCAGTCCAAAGCTGACCATCCGCGGAAGCACGGCCTCGTACGCCTTTCGCAACTCGGGTGAGTTCTTCACGCCGAACAGATGACCAACCGGTCCCCACGCGTACTCGAAACGTCGACCGATCTCATCCAGCGGCGCGATGAACCCTTCCCACGTCGGAGTGACCTTCGCTTCTAGTGCCTCAACCTTCGCACCTGCCTCACTGAGCAAGTGTTCGATCGCCGGTTCGATGTGTCCGGGTTCGATGCGGTCGAATGGCGGAAGCCCCTCTGTGACCAGCAGAGGATTATCATTCGACGCAGGTTGTTCGCTTGCTTGATGTTCCGACATTGACTGACTCCGTTCACATGAATGAGGGTTCAGCGGAAGGGTATCGGTCGACGAACCGGCTGTCTATCATTCTCCCATTCAAGCCGACTCGCAAAGCAGTGCGATCACACCTGTCGGCCCCCCATTGGAGAGAAACATGTTGCGACGTTCAAATCTGATCACTTGGCTTGCGTGCGGAACATTCCTCACCACATCGCTTGCGATCTCGACGACCACATTCCGCCAAGCCACTGCTGACGATGCCCAGACAACAGCACCCGTCGAGTCGACAGAAGATGCCATCGAAGTTCCGGAGGGAACCGATGCCGAAGTGCTTCAACGCTTTCTAAAGACTCTCGGACGGATGCGAGCCGAAGACCCGACACCGGCAGGATTCCGCAAACACTTCCGCAAGCTCCTTGTCGCTCTCGGCACTGTGCTGCAACGTGAGATCGATCCGGAAACGGCCCAACTCACCGTGCAAATGATGTCGCAGTGCTATGACATTATCAGTCAGTTTGGAGACCGAGCCGCCGCGGAGCAAAAACAGACGTTCATTAACGAACTCAAGCAGAGTGACCGGCCGATGCTCGCGACGCAGGGACGCATCCTCGACGTGGAGAGTCAGATCTCGTCGCTCGACCCCGGCAACGCGGAGGCCGTCATCGAGATGGTGAATCAGGTCGTCAAGGTTCTGGAAGACCGGCCACTTACCAACGCTCATGCCAGCCTTGCCTATGGAGCCATGACGGCGATTGAGCAGACGAATGACGGCGAGTTGGCCGTCAGTGCAGCCAAGGCTTTCGGAGACGCGTTGCGATCGAGTGACGACCCTGCCTTGGTCAGCCTCGCAGCCACGATGGAAGGCTCTGCCCGTCGCATCAACCTCAAGGGGCAGCCGATCGAAGTCGCGGGCAAGACAGTGACGGGCGAGGACTTCAACGTCGAGCAGTGGAAAGGGAAGGTCGTCCTTGTCGACTTCTGGGCCACATGGTGCGGTCCATGCGTGCAGGCGATGCCCGAGTTGGTCGATTTGTACGAGAAGTATCACGATCAGGGTCTTGAGATTGTCGGCATCAGTCTCGATGACAGCCGCCCCCAACTGGAAGAGTTCCTGCATCAGAAACAACTCCCCTGGCCCACGCTGTTTCACGATGGCGCCGGCCAGGGCGGACAGGATCACCCGCTCGCGAGCTACTACGGCGTGTCGAGCATCCCCACCGCGTTCCTGGTTAACCGCGAAGGCAAAGTCGTCGCCAACGACCTCTACGGCCCAGCCTTAAGCGAAGCCGTGGCCGAACTCGTGGAAGGAAAGGGTAAATCGGAGTAGCACGCGTGATGGCCGAAGACCAACAGCATCAGGAGAGCAAACGTGGCGGATCGCTGCCCGTCCTCATCATGCTGCTGTTGCTCGGTTACCCCTTGAGCACCGGCCCGGTCGCCATGCTTTTAGAAATGGGGTGGCTCGGTCCCAATCCGTCGTTCTGGAGTTGGTTTTATCGACCGCTCAGCCTGGTCACAAATCGTTTTCCGCTCATTGAAACCCTGTTCAACCATTTCATGAACTTCTGGATTGAACTGGCCCGCTGAGACAATTTTTGCAAAGGACGTAAGATTCCCTGTGATATGCGAGAAACGGCCCCGCCCTCATGAACGTCACATGGACCAGGAAACATCTGATGCAGCGGACTCGATTCTTACGACCTGTCTTGTTATCCGCGTTGACGCTTAACATCTGTCAGTCAGCTCCGCGCTTACACGCAGAAGACGCGGCGGGCAACGCGGAATCGTCTTCTGACGTGCCCCCCTCTCAATCCCCGTTCAATATCACAATGAAGACTCTCGGCGGACGACAACTCTGGGGCGATGTGTTGTTTTTTCACGATTGGCGGATTCAACACAGCGTGCTCGATGACCACTACCGACTCCTTGACGGCAACGACGTCCGACACGCGTGGGGGTCGTATGACGATTGCTGTCAGCGGCTCGAAGAGATCCGCAAAGAGCGGGCGATTGAACCGATGTCGGGCAAAGCGGTCATCCTCGTGCATGGCATCATCCGCTCGTCGAAGTCATTCGATCCCATGAAGGCGCGGCTGAAGCAGTCGGGCTATCAGGTCTTCGGCTTCGACTACCCCAGCACACGCGTCGACATCCCATCCTCCGCCAAATATCTCCGTCGCTGCGTTGAATCGCTGGAAGGGATCGAGGAGATCAACTTCGTGGTCCACAGCATGGGCGGACTCGTGGTCCGTGCATCTCTCGAAGAAGGTCACGACCCTCGTATGCATCGCATGGTCATGCTGGGTGTCCCCAATCTGGGGGCGCACATGGCCAACCTCATGCAGAAGAACTTCTTCTATCGCACCCTGTATGGGCCAGCCGGTCAACAACTGGTCAAAGACACCGAAGGACTCATCGCCCGCCTGCCGACGCCCGACTTCGAGTTCGCCCTGATCTCAGGAGCGCGTGGAACTCCCAACGGCTACAATCCGCTCGTCCCCGGCGACGATGACGGGACCGTCGCATTGGAGAGTACCAAACTCCCTGGTGCGTGCGATCTGTTGACCGTGAATTCGATGCACTCCTTCATGATGAATGATGCCCAAGTGATTGATTGCACCGAACGCTTCCTGCAAACCGGCGCCCTGCGAGAGTCGGGCGAGAAGGAGCCGGTGCCCCGCCCAACTGCTCAGACAACATCGACGGCTTCGACGAGTCCACAAAGCGCCGCACCGTGACTTCTTCAAACACTCACCCATTTTTTGGACCTCCGGAACAGTCTGCTGCGATGTCGCTCATCGTGTTGGCGCTCGCCGAAGACGTCGGCACCGCAGGTGACATCACATCCAATTCGCTGTTGCCTGCGGACATGACCGGGAGCGTGAACATCGTCAGCCGCGAGCCGGGTGTGCTTGCGGGACTGCCGATCGGCGAACTGGTGCTGAGCGAAGTCGATGCTGAGTGCGAGTGGACAGCGATCTGCACCGATGGCGGCGCACTCCAACCGGGGACGATCGTCGCCACGCTGAGTGGTCCTGTTCGCTCACTACTCACCGCGGAACGCACGATCCTCAACTTTCTGACACATCTCAGCGGGATCGCGACTCTCACTCGCACTTACGTCGATGCTGTGGCTGGGACGAAGGCCGTCATTCTCGACACTCGCAAAACACTGCCCGGCTGGCGGATGTTGCAGAAGTACGCCGTCCGCTGCGGAGGCGGAACGAATCACCGCGTCGGTCTGTGGGACGCAGTGCTGATTAAGGACAATCACCTCGCCGCCGTCGCAGAGAACTCGGGTCGCTCTCTCGCTGATGTCGTGACGTCGACACGAGAGCAAGCCCCACAAGGTGTCGTGATCGAAATCGAGGTCGACTCACTGGAGCAATTGGCCGATGCGATCCAGGGCTCGCCTGACATCGTGCTGTTAGACAACATGGACACCGAGCAACTGACGACAGCCGTCGCCCTGCGTGACCGCGAAGCCCCCGACGTTCTTCTAGAAGCATCGGGAGGCGTCAATCTCACCACTGTGGCGGAGATCGCTCGCACGGGCGTCGACCGCATCAGCATCGGCCGCCTGACGCACTCGTCCCCCTCGCTCGATCTGGGTTTCGACTGGCTGTAACTCTCCCAAGCCGACGGCTCCGCCGTCGTGCGCCGGTGAAAAACGGGTCCTGATTTGTTGTCCGCGATAAAGCAGTTGAACACGTACATGTCACGGCTCGACGGCAGAGCCGTCGGCTTGGGAAAAGTGGCTGCGCTTTTCCTGGGAGATGACGTATAAGGGTGCGATGTCCGAGTTCACCCCGCCATCAACGAAACCGCCCTCTCCCCTGCCCCGTCTTGCGGGTCTGGCATGGGTGATCGTGTTTGTTTTGTGGTTCTACTCGCTGACGATGCCGAATGCACAAACGCTGGACGGCACGACCATCTCGCGGTTCGATCTGTGGACGAATCTGTCCGACCTGTTGATGGAGAACATCTTCCCGACGCCAAATGCGGGCGCCCCTCCGAGTGGCTGGCGATACTTCCCACAGCGGTTTGACCTGATGGCGGTCGCCGCGTTCATCCTCGCCGGAGCTTGGGGACTGGGGCACCTGCTGCTTCGGATCATCGGCGTTCGTGTTGGGCTCGATGGAGTCGAACGGAACGTCTACGCGTTCGGCATCGGCCTCTCCGGGTTGTCGCTGATGACGCTGGCGTTTGGAGTTGCCGGGCTGTTGAATCGATGGCTGCTCGGAGGCTTGACACTCGCGTTTCTCGCCGGAGAAATCGCGTGTCGGCTGCGCGCTCGACGTTCGTCCAATCGACATCGCAAGAAGTATGCAGAACCGAAAGAGATCAGCACGGCCGCTGTTGTTGTCGGAGTCTGCGTGGTGCCGTTCCTCGTGGCCATGTTGCTGGGTGCCATGCTGCCGTCAATCGACTTCGACGTAAAGGAATACCACCTGCAGGGGCCGAAAGAATACTTCCAACAAGGTCGGGTGACGTTCCTGCCGCACAACGTCTACACCAGCTTTCCCTTCCTGACCGAGATGCTCTCGCTGCTGTCGATGGTCCTGCGGGATGACTGGTATCGAGGGGCAATGATTGGCAAAGCGGTGCTGATGGCATTCGCACCGCTGACGTCACTCGGCCTGTTCGCCATCGCTCGCCGCTGGTTCGGCTCAACCGTTGGCTGGCTGTGCGTGCTGATCCATCTCACTACGCCGTGGGTTTATCGCATTTCCATCATCGCTTACGTGGAAGGTGGCCTGTCGTTCTATCTCCTGGCGACGCTGCTGGCCGTGTTGCATCTCAGGGCTCACACACGGATGGGACTCGTTGCCGGATTGCTGGCGGGTAGTGCGGTCGCGTGCAAGTATCCGGGTGTGTTGTCAGTAGCCCTTCCTCTATTCGGCTGGACGATCTTCAGCACCCTGCGAACGAACGGCCTCAAGCACTCCCTGCAAGTCGCCACTCTGTTCGCCATTGGATCAGTGATCACCTTCGGTCCGTGGATGCTCAAGAACACGGTCGAGACAGGCAACCCGCTGTACCCGCTGCTGTACACGGTCTTTGGTGGCGAGGACTGGAATGACGCGCTGAACGCCAAGTGGCGAAACGGTCACAGCCCGCCCAAACACTTACTCGCCAACCCCTCACACATTCCGGACGACCTGTGGCGACACGCGATCGACGTCGCCGCGAAGACAGACTGGCAGAGCGCACTCGTGTTTGCGTTCGCTCCCCTCGCCATTATGTGGACACGACAACGCAAACTCATCTTTGGACTGTGTCTGTACGTGCTATGGCTGTTCCTCACCTGGTGGGGACTGACTCATCGCATCGATCGCTTCTGGGTGCCGATGCTGCCCGTTTTGTGCCTGCTGGCAGGTGTCGGAATGGGATGGCTGCTCAAAGTGGAAGATGACACGGCTGACCCTGAGGACTTGCCACCACTTGACGCTCCCTATCTGATCGTCGGCGGCCCCGCATGCCTCGTGGTCGCGTTGTCGCTGCTCTTCAACCTTTGTTACATCACCACTCCACTTGCCGGTTACAACAATTACCTCATTGACCTTAACCTCGACGATCCGCCGTCGATCACTCCGAGCATGGCTCTGTTGAACGAGCTGGACCTGCCGGATGATGCCCGGGTTTTGTTTGTAGGCGAGGCACAGGTCTTCGATGCTAAGTTCGATCACGTCTACAACACGGTGTTCGATGTGTCGATCTTTCAGGATTGGCTCTCCGCGACACCTGATCTGCCGGACGGTGAGCAATCACTGAAGTCAGCTGAAGAAATCCGTTCGATACTGAGCGAACATGGCATTACCCATGTCTTCGTCAACTGGCAGGAGGTTCTCCGTTATCGCGAACCAGGCTCCTACGGATACACCGCATTCGTGACGCCGGAGCGGATTGTGGAATTAGCCGAGATGGACGTGCTGAAGGGACTCCCGATCGATCCCCGCATCGCCTGGATGACTTGGGAAGGCGTGAACGCCGGTCAGCAGGACGCGATGGCGGCCCTGCATCACCGCGTCAACGATCAGGACATCTTCATTCGTTACCAGCTGTTCGAGGTGCAGTGAACCCCAAGCCGACATCTCCGATGTCGAACGGTTGCTGATCGAAGTGCAACCCGTCACTTGATCGAAGGACGACCGAGCCGTCGGCTTGGGAAGCGCAATCTCCCTCAGACGTTTTCGTCGAACTTCTGCTTGAGGATTTCACGATTCCGGGTCGCTGAGCGGATCGAGTGTGTGAGGGCATCGGGGATGACGTGCGACTTCGTCGGATCGTCTTCCGCCTGCTTGGCGACAATGACTCGTTTCAACTCCTGAGAGGCTGAGGCATCCAGGTTAATCGAGTCGTCCGGATTGAAATCGTTGAGATTGGTCATGATTGTCCCCTCTGTTCGCCCGTTCGTTTGACTGGCCATATTGTCAGTCAGGACGACCCGGTTTGCAAGGAGATTTGTGACACCGTGATCCACAAGCGTGAGACCGAATCCAATCGCATATTTCCGAATTGGTCGAAACCCCTCACCGAGTCCTACAAACTTCGCGAGCTTTGAAAGAAAACAAGAGGTCGCAAATCTTCAAGAATTGTTGGACGCGTCGGAGCGGCCGCTTCCTGACGGGCGCGGCTCTGATGGCTCTTCAGTTTCGCCATCATTCAGTGTCTCCGCGATGCTGAACGCGTCCGCCTCACGGTGAGTGTTGGCGACGATCAACTCAGCCAGCAGTCCGAGGGAGATCGCCTGGAAACCCAACAGAGTCGCTGCCATCGAGTAGGCCAGCAGGGGGCGCGTGCCAATGGGCGCGGGCTCCATCACGCCGAGAACGTTCATCAGGATCCACAACAGCGACAGGTACATCAACCCCAACATGCCGAGCCCAAAGAACGCCAGACCGAACGCTCCCAGCATGTGCTGCGGTCGTTGGCCAAAGCCGGTGAGGAATCCGACCGTCAACAGGTCGAGAAAGCCACGTAGAAAGCGGCGCACGCCGTACTTCGAGTAGCCATGCTCACGAGGCCGATGGTGGACCGGAAGTTCCGTGACACGAAAGCCTCGCGAGTGAGCCAACACCGGGATGAAACGGTGCATCTCGCCATACAAACTCAGTTCATCAGCAACGTCGCGGGTGAACATCTTCAGCCCGCAGTTGTGATCGTGCAGCTTGAGACCCGTGATCCAACCGATCATCCCGTTAAAGACCTTGCTAGGGTAGACCTTGTGCCACGGATCAAGACGACGGACCTTCCAGCCATTCACGACGTCGTAGCCCTCCTTGATCTTGGCGAGGAAGGTCGGAATCTCCGCAGGGTCGTCCTGCAGATCGGCGTCCATCATCATCACGATGTCGCCATTCGCCGCCCGCATGCCTGCGGTGAGAGCCGCTGCCTTCCCGAAGTTGCGTCGAAACCGCAGCCCCCGCACCCGCGAGTCCTGCCGCGATATCTCCTGCACCACTGCCCATGACCCGTCCGTCGATCCGTCGTCAACAAAGATCAACTCGCAGTCGAGATCGTGCTCTTTGGTCACCACGTCGATCTGCCGATGCAACTCCGGCAGGCTCTCTTCCTCGTTGAAGGTGGGAATGATGATTGAGAGCATGGATTGTCATTCCAGACGAAATAACCGAGTTTGAATGTGGCGACTCACACTAATGAACTCGAATGTCGAAATACCCAAGTCCGAAGGAATTCCGAAACCCGAATAACGAATCGCGTGTCATCAGTCCTTACCTTTGAGACATGGACGACCAGTTGCTTCTCGTCATCGGTCAGCTCGCCTTCGGTTTTCGTCATTCGGGCTTCCTTCGTCATTGGGTGCTTCGGAATTCGACATTCTGACCTCGCTAGTGCTCTAGAATCTCGCTCGGCCATTTCGAGTCTGCGAATGACTTAAAAGAACTCACCATCCGACAGCAGGTCCCCTTCGGTGAGGAGCGTCATCCCCTGCGCTTCGAGGATGCGAGTCGCCTGGTCGATGTCTTCCACGTAAATGGCAATTGCACCGCGGCCACCACGCCGGTAGTTGAGCGGGTAGGTGTAGTGAATGTTCATCTCCGCTGCGAGCAGCGCGAGGCAGATGCGCACATAAGGCTGCGGTGCGTCCGGAAGCTCGACTCCGAGAACGTCATTCTCGATGAAGGTGAAGTCGGACAGCTTGAAGATTTCACGGGCACGATCGGTCTGATCCACCATCACGCGAGCGACAGCGAAGTCGACCGTGTCCACGAGACTGAGAGCCACCACCCGCAGGTCGTGCTGCTCGATATGCCTCAGCAGTTGGTGCAGCCGTCCGACGCGATTCTCCATAAACACGCAAAACTGCCGCAGACAGGGCCAGTCCTGCCCGCGCATCGTCCCAGGATCGACGACGGCCTCGCCTCCAATATCATCCGGCATCAGGTTCCCTCAAAGCTGACAAGTCACTATGGTGTCTCAGCTTACGGGCTGTCCCGAAATGCGTCAAACCGAGTTGGCGACGAACGCCCATTCATACCACCACTGACATTGATCCGCCCATGCCGCTCCGTACGTTCTTCATCGACATGGGCAACGTCCTCGTGCACTTCTGCCATGACAGGATGTGTGCACAGATCGGATCACTGTGCGACCTCGACGGACCCACAGTCAAGGAGAAGCTGTTCGGCACCGGACTCCAGCACGATTTCGAACGCGGACGGATCACCGAAGCCGAGATGCACGGGCGCATCGAAGCGGCCTTCTCCTGCTCGATCGACTTCGACGATCTCTTCCGGGCCAGTTCGGACATCTTCACGCTGAACGAATCGATCGTCCCGGTGCTGGACACGCTCAAGTCTCGCGGATACCGACTCGTCCTGCTCTCGAACACAAGTATCTCGCATCTCAACTGGGTCAAGCAGGAGTACGACGTCCTCGAACGTTTCGACCACCTCGTGACCTCGTACGAAGCGGGGGCGATCAAGCCGGAGGCCCCCATCTTCGAGGCAGCCCTCGCAGCCGCAGAATGCGAGCCAGGCGAATGCTTTTACACGGACGACATCGCAGAGTACATCGAGACGGCCCGCACCTACGGCATCGACGCGGAAGTCTTCACAGACACACCGGCCCTCATCGGGCACCTGCGTGAGCGTGGCATCGACGTCGAGCGATCGTAGGTTGTTGAAGTGGATGATACGTCATTTCACCGCGGAGGCGCAGAGGACGCGCGGAGGAAGATGGGAAACTCGTCTGTCCGCTCTCATTCAATCCCCGCCGGCACCTCACTCACCTCGACTTCCTCTTCTGAGAGTGACTGCGTCCGAGACCTTTTCCTTCTCCGCGCGTCCTCCGCGACTCTGCGCCTCCGCGGTAAATCCACACTCACTTTCTCTCGATATCACCGTTTGCTAAAAGAGATCAACGCACACCTTCACGGACATTCCATGCCCACACCGACCGCAAAACTCGCACTCGCTGATGGCACCGTTTTCGCCGGCACCAAGTTCGGAGCCGAGGGCGAAGTCTACGGCGAGGTCGTGTTCAACACGAGCATGACCGGCTATCAGGAAATCCTCACCGATCCGTCCTACAACGGGCAGATCGTCACCATGACCTACCCGCTCATCGGCAACTACGGCATCAACCCGGAAGACGTCGAGAGCGGCGGCCTCTCACTGCGAGGCTTCGTGGTCAAGGAACTCTGCCGCGAGCCGAGCAACTTTCGCTCCAACCAGTCACTCGATGACTACCTGCGAGACAACAACATCATCGGGATCGAAGGTATCGACACGCGTGCTCTCGTCCGCCGCATCCGCGTGCACGGAGCCATGACGGGCATCCTCTCGACGACTGACCTCGACGACGCCTCACTCATCGCCAAGGCCCAGTCCAGCCCAAGCCTCGTGGGGCAAGACCTCGTCAAAGACGTGATGGCCTCCGAAACGGGCGACTGGCAGGAACCCCTCCACTCCTACCTCGACAGAGCCTCCACCCCGCCTGCCTCACAGCCATCAGCCATCAGCGATCAGCCATCAGCCATCAGCGATCAGCCATCAGCCACCCCGCATGTCGTCGCGATCGACTACGGCATGAAGAGCAACATCCCCCGTCACCTCAAGAGCATGGGCTGCCGTGTGACCGTGATGCCCGGCTCGTCGAGTGCTGAGGAGGTCCTCGCCCAGAACCCGGACGGCGTGTTCCTCTCCAACGGACCGGGCGACCCCGAACCGCTCACCTACGCCGTCGAGACGATTCAGGGACTGCTGGGCAAGCAACCGATCTTCGGCATCTGCCTCGGCCACCAACTACTCGGCCTCGCCCTCGGCGGCAAGACGTTCAAGCTCAAGTTCGGCCATCGCGGAGCCAATCAGCCGGTGCTCAACAAACAAACCGGGCAGGTTGAGATCACCTCCCAGAACCACGGCTTCGCCCTCGACGTTGACTCGCTCCCCGAAGGGACCGAAGTCACACACATCAACCTCAACGATCAGACCGTCGAAGGCATCCGCCACACAGACCATCGAGCCTTCAGCGTCCAATACCACCCCGAAGCCTCCGCCGGCCCTCATGACAGCCACTACCTGTTCGGGGTGTTTCGCGAAATGATGAGTTGAGTTGTCAGTGATCAGTTGTCAGTATTCAGTTTCGTCGAATTGACACGCAATCTGAATACTGACAACTGAAGACTGAAAACCATGCCCAGCGAACGCTCACTCATACTCTTCAAGCCCGATGCCGTCGAACGACGCCTCTGTGGCAAACTGCTCTCCCGCATCGAGGACAAGGGCCTCAACATTGTCGGGCTCAAGCTGATCAAGGTCACGCCCGACCTCGCCAAACAGCACTATGCCGAGCACGTCGAGAAGCCGTTCTATCCGGACCTCGAATCGTTCATCACCTCCGGCCCGGTCGTCGCATTGGTCGTCGAAGGCCCCGAGGCGATCACCGTGATGCGGACCCTGATGGGCAAGACCAACGGCCGCGAGTCGGCCCCCGGCACCATCCGCGGCGACTTCGGCGTCTCCCGCCAGATGAACCTCATCCACGGCAGCGACGGCCCCGAAGCCGCCACTAGAGAGATCAGCATCTACTTCACCGAAGCCGAACTGATCCCTCACGAACCCACCCTCACAAACTGGATGACGGCAGCCGACGAGCGATAGCAGTTGTAGTAAACCGCCAAGACGCAGAGATCGCCAAGCTACAATGAGGGTAGAAGAGAGACAGACGGCACACGATCAGCAGGGGTGCATTCCACTACGGTTTGCTCACTGTGAAGTGGTCCCGAATTCTTCCTCAGAGTGAGTTTCCCGCATGTTCTGCATGAAGTGTGGAGGTGATCTGAGCCCGGCAGAGGACTCATTCCACAGCGACGACCCGTACTATGCGGGGGGGGCGAGGTGTCGGCAATGTCACTACCTGTACTTCCCTGAAATCGAGCAAACGTGGTGCGAGGAGGCATGGCACCCGGACTATGTTCGACGAAAGAAACAATTGCGAGCGATTCCGTTTGGTCAGTTGGAAGGAGATCGTCGCCGTCTGTATCTCGCGATTCACTTCATCAATTGCCTTTGGAGTATGCTCACGACCTACTTCGACAGTGCTGAGTCACAACACTCAGACGAACTGATGGAGTTCTTCTACGAGCTGAATGCCGACGACGCTGCTGGAGTCGTCAGCAAGGTTCTCGACATAGCGAAAGATCCACTCAAATGCCTCTCGACGTATGATCATCTTCATTATCCCGAAGTTGAAGACACTTGGTTATTCATTGGCGAGGAACTCGGCAATTCTCTCCCGACGGACTTGGATGCCAAAATCTACGCATGTATGTGCAAACTCGACGAGGACTCGGAAGCTTGACTTCGTCGGAAGAGCGATGTGTCACATATACACGACGCCGACTGGCTTATCATCTCAGTCCCTGTCGGCCGAGTGGCATGGCGTCACGGCCTGAGCAGGGTCGCCATGTTTGGATGTCGCTGCCGAACATGCTCACCCGCCTGTCGGCGTGAGAGCATGCCACACAGCATCTCCTCAATCCTTGGTGTCCTCCGCGTCTTGGCGGTTGAACGGAATCCCATCAATCCCCTGCATGGATTCCATCCCGTCGACCGGGAGTAAGTTGCAAAGAACACAGCACACTGGTTTATGGTTTGCGACAGATGAAAACCGACTGCCGCTCTCCTAGCTTGTAGGAGCCATACGAACGCCGGGTTCGCACCCGAAAACCAATCTTTCGCAGCCATCCCACGACGTCGGACCGAGAGAACACCTTCAGTCGGTGTGTTTCTTCGTCTCGTCGGTATGTTTCGTCTTTCGTTTGGCGGAACGTCGTGATGTATCTTTTCAATTGGTTCTTCTCGTGGTCTTCCTCTATCAGAGCGTGACAGAACCAATTCTCCGTCGTCTTATGGACTTGTGAAGAAAGTTTGCGCGAGGCGGGATGTCGGACATCGAAGACGAACACTCCCCCAGACCTCAGAGCCGAGTAGACGTTTCGCATCGTGCGGCGCATCGCAGGACCGCTGTTCAAGTAGTTCATCGGCTCGCCCAGAGACGTGACGGCGTCACACTCAGGGATGGCAATGTCGGCAAACGAGCCACATAAGAACTCCGACCTCGGCGAGTTCTGTTTGGCAATTTGAATCATGTGTTCCGAAACATCGATTCCACAGGTCTCGTAGCCTTCTTCTTCAAGTCGTGCCAGCCACTGTCCTCCGCCGCAACCCAGGTCAACAACACGGCCACTTTCCAATTTGAATTGACGCAACCAATCCAGGATCGCATCCGCTGCTCCAGCCCAATGAAACCCGTATCCATCCACATGAATGAATGCCAGGTCGTCACGGTACAGTGTCGAATGCGATGCCATACGATCTCTACTCCCTTCATGACTGAAGCAAATCCAGCAGCCGGTTGTCGTGCGGGTAGGGGTGGCCCTTGTGTTGGCGGAAGGCTTCACCGTGGGGGACGCCCGCATCGGTGCCTCGCTTCTCGCTCCAGCGGCGGCAGCTTTCGAGGTATTCGTCCATGCCGTGTTGGGCGCGAAGCCACGAACGTTGGCTGTCGTGACAGGCGAGCATCTTCAGTTTGAGGTCGAACGTCTCGGTCGTGTCCACCACGAAGTCGAACGGCACCGCTTCGCCGTACCAGTCGACGCCTTCGATCGGGTCGACGTAGTACAAATGCGGGATGTGGTCGATCGGGGCAGCCGGATCCCATTGATGGGTGGTGAAGTTTGGGATCGGTGCGCAGAAGCAGGCATCCCGCACGAGACGGCTGGTCACCTCGTGATCGGTCATGTAGTCGACGGGGGGTGCGGTGATCACGATGTCCGGCCTCGCACGGCGGATGATCTCGGTCACACGGCGAC
This sequence comes from Planctomycetaceae bacterium, assembly GCA_020426505.1. Taxonomy (GTDB): domain Bacteria; phylum Planctomycetota; class Planctomycetia; order Planctomycetales; family Planctomycetaceae; genus JAHBXU01. Next base: position 17,950 of record JAGQPX010000203.1, read on the forward strand.
GGTTGTTGGTGTCGACATCGAACGCCAGATCGGGAAACTCGCCGCAGATGTACTCGGCTCCCAACAGATCAGCGGACGCCTGTGCCTCCTGGCGGCGGATGGCAGCAATCTCGTCGGCGGGCAACTCTGCACTGCCACAGTCGCCGGACGTCATGGTCGCCATGACGATTGCGCAGCCTTTTTGCTTCAGGAGAGCCAGGGTCCCGGCACACTGAAGCTCAATATCATCCGGATGAGCATGAATCGCAAGAATTCGCGGCGAGGAACCAGTTTCAGACATTGAAAAACTCGCGAGGGGTGATTCAGATGGAATTCCTCCCCTCTCCCCTTGAGGGAGAGGGATGTGAAACACCAATTGACTCACGAGACTACATGACCAATCAACAACTGTCGACGAAGGAACTTGTGACGACACCGCATGACCAGCCGTTCGGGCGACGTATTGCCCGGACGCGTGTGCCGACGCTGCGATTCGACGACTCGGATGACACGGGCCGATACGTTGCACATGTGATCGCGGGCCTCGTCCGACAGCGGAATCAGGCGGACAAGCCGACGGTCCTCGGGCTGGCAACCGGGTCGACGCCGATCGGCGTCTACCGCGAACTCATTCGCATGCACCGCGAGGAAGAATTGGACTTCTCACGAGTCGTGACGTTCAACCTCGATGAGTACTGGCCGATGTCGGCTGAGTCGATTCACTCATATCGCCGGTGGATGCAGGAGAACTTTTTTGATCACGTGAATGTCGCACACACGAACATTCACATCCCGCGCGGCGACCTTGCCCGGGACGAGGTGGATGAGTTCTGTGCGGCGTACGAGCAGGCGATCATTGATGCGGGGGGGATCGACATCCAGTTGCTGGGCATCGGGCGAACCGGTCACATTGGCTTCAACGAGCCGGGGAGTTCGCGGGACAGCCGCACACGGTTGATCACACTCGACCCGGTCACACGCAAGGACGCAGCGAGTGGATTCTACGGCGAGGAGAACGTGCCCCTGCGAGCAATCACGATGGGCGTCGGCACGATTCTCAATGCCCGACAGGTGCTCTGCATGGCCCTCGGCGAGCACAAGGCTCGGGTCGTTCAGCAGTCGGTCGAGGAGGACAAAACCGAACGGATCGTCGCCAGCTTTCTGCAACTGCATCCGGATGCGCAGTTCATTCTCGACGCGGCTGCGTCTCAAAAACTGACTGCGGTCCGCACGCCCTGGATGGTCGAGACGGTCGACTGGACACGTGAGCTGGAACGGCAAGCAGTCATCTGGCTGGCGGAGCAGACCGGCAAGCCGCTGCACAAGTTGGAAGCGAAGGACTTTCACGAGCACCATCTCGCAGACCTCGTGTATGAGTGCGGCCCGGTCCAGCACGTGCGGCAACGCGTGTTCGACGACCTGATGGACACGCTCTGCACCCAACCCGGTCTTCCCTATCGGTCAAGACGGTCGACCGATCCGATCGGCTCGACCGACACAAATGAGTCAACACCCGATGCCCGCAAGCAAACGGTCATCGTGTTCAGCCCGCACCCGGATGACGACGTGATCTCGATGGGGGGCACGCTGATCACGCTCGCCGAGCAGGGGCATGATGTGCACGTCGCCTACATGACGAGCGGGAACATCGCCGTCTTTGATCACGACGCCCTGCGACACATCGACTATGTGGCCGAGTTCCTCGAACTGTTCGGCTTGCAGTCATCGCACAGCCTTGCGCTGGAAGCTCGACTGCGGGAGGCGATCGCCAATCGCCAGGGAGGCGAGAATGACGATGCCGAGATCCTCAAGGTGAAGGCTCTGATCCGACAAACGGAAGCCGTGCAGGCGGCAGTGACGGCGGGCGTGCCCGCGGAGAAGTGTCACTTTCTGAATCTGCCGTTCTATCGCACCGGACAGGTTCGCAAGAACCCGATCGGCGAGGAGGACGTCGAGATCATCGCCCAGCTGATGACCGACCTGCAGCCGGGGCAGATCTACGTGGCGGGTGACCTGTCCGACCCGCACGGCACCCACCGCATGTGTGCCCAGGCGATCCTCGCAGCCGTTGAACAGGTGAAAGCCGAACGGGTCGAGCCAGAGGTCTGGCTGTATCGTGGAGCGTGGCAGGAGTACGAGCCGCACGAGATCGACCGGGCCGTGCCCCTCAACCCGGAGACCATGCTCCGCAAGAAGCTGGCCATCTTCCGCCACGAATCACAAAAGGACGCCGCCCTGTTCCCCGGTCACGACGAACGCGAGTTCTGGGTCCGAGCCGACGAACGCACGAAGGAAACGGCCCGGCGATACAACGCACTGGGTCTGCCCGAGTTTCATGCTCTGGAAAGTTTCAAACGCTATGATGGGGCGTTGTGAACGATCCACTCCTCCATGTCGTTCTCTATCAACCTGACATCCCGCAGAACGCAGGGAACATTGGGCGGACGTGTGTCGCGGTGGGGGCCAAGTTGTGGTTTGTGCGACCGCTGGGGTTTCGGCTGGATGACCGTTACCTCAAACGGGCCGGCATGGACTACTGGGAGCACTGCGAGTGGGAGGCCGTCGACGACTGGTCCCAGCTGACCGAGCGACTCCCCGGACAACGCATGTGGCTGCTGACCAAGTTCGCGGACAAACTCGTCTGGGACGCGGACTTCGAGCGGGGCGACGTCCTCGTCTTCGGGAGCGAAAGCCGGGGCCTGCCGGAGTCTCTGCGGGAAGAACATGCCGCGAGATGCCTGAAACTCCCCATGCACAAGCAGGTCCGCAGCCTCAACCTCGCCAGCACGGTCAACACGGTCGCGTATGAGGCGGTGCGGCAATTTGGTGGGTTGGGGTGAATGTCGAATGACGAAATCAGAATGACGAAGAAAGCACGAAATCCCAAATCCAAAGATTCGGGATTCGACATTCGGATTTCCTTCGGCATACTGGGTTCGAGTTCGACATTCCCTCCGTTTGACGCTCCACTCAAAACCAGATATCCTTCTTCGCTTGTCTTCGGAATTCCCCGGAGACCTTATTCACCGAGCTGACTGAATGGCTGAACCCCGAGTGGGGTCGGTTGCTGCCCAACCGCTGCCGTCGGCTTGCAACAACAAGGAGACTTCACGTGGCAGAAATCGTCGTTAAAGACATCCTCGAAGCGGGCGTCCACTTCGGTCACCGCACCAGTCGCTGGAACCCGAAGATGCGGCCGTACATCTATGGCCGCCGCAATCAGATTCACATTATCGACCTGAAGGAGACCGTCCGGGGCATGCTGCGGGCGGAGAAGTACCTCCAACGGGTCGCATCGCAGGGCAGCCTGGTGCTGTTCGTCGGCACCAAACGACAGGCGGCTCCGTCGATTCAGGCGGCTGCTGAGCGAACCGGGATGCCCTACTGCACCGAGCGGTGGCTGGGCGGCACGCTGACGAACTTCCGCACCGTTCGCTCACGGCTGCAACGACTCGAGGAACTCGAGGCACTCGACGTGAGCGGCGAGTTGGCCACCTACTCCAAAAAGCAACAGTCACGACTGATGCGGGAGTTGCGAAAGATCAAGCGGAACCTCGAAGGCATCCGTCACATGAACCGCATGCCCGAGGCGATCGTGCTGGTCGACCCCAACAAGGAGCACAACTGCGTGCACGAGGCCAAAGTGCTCGGCATCACAGTCGTCGGCCTGCTGGACACCGACTGCGATCCGGACGACGTCGACCTACCGATCCCCGGCAACGACGACAGTCTGCGGTCGATCCGGATCGTCATCGACCATCTGGCCGACGCAGTCGCCGCTGGCAAGTCGCAAGCTCCGCAGAAGGAGCAGCCGAAGCATGACCCGGCCAACGAACCAAAGGCCGTGCCGAATATCGGTTAATCAAGAATTCACTCGCCAGACGGACGCGAGAGTCCGTCCGGCGATCTATGAATCCCTGAACCCCACGGAGACCATGCGTGTCTCTCACCGATCGGGTGCCGCCGCTTCCATCGAGTGCGGCTTGACCGGTCGAATTGTTGTTCCCACCGTATCCCACAACGAGACGCCCTGTGCATCCAAACGATCCGGGCGTCAACATTTCCGAGGAGGAAATCGTCATGGCTGAGATTACAGCCGCCGCCGTTAAAGAGTTGCGTGAACGAACCGACCTGCCCATGATGGAGTGCAAAAAGGCACTCGTGGAAGCCGACGGCGACATGGACAAGGCGATCGAGATCTTGCAACAACAGGTTGGCAAGGTCATCGGTAAGCGTGCGGACAATGCGACCGAGGAAGGCCGCGTGTTCGTCGCCGAGAAAGCAGACGGCAGCGAGGTCGCTGCGGTCGAGGTTCTGTGTGAGTCGGCCCCCGTCGCCAGCGGCGAGGACCTCAAGAACTTCGGCACGGCTCTCGCCGAGCACCTGCTCAACGGGCCGGGAGCGTCTTCACCTGAGGAACTGATGGGACAGGCTCCCGACGGCGGGAAGACCTTCCAACAGATCTACGAGGAGATGGTCAACAAGATCCGCGAGAAGATCGTGGTCGGCCGCATCGCGAAGGTTGCTGGTCCGGTCGGCGTGTACGTCCATC
>JAGQPX010000024.1 GCA_020426505.1 Planctomycetaceae bacterium
TATCAACTTAACGGAGTAGTGCTAGTGACATGGCCTCACTGCAAGAGGTGTATACCGAAGCACTCCGCACGTGTCTGCTCGTCTGGCGCAACGGCGAGATGTCGGATGAGCAGGCGAGATTCCTGAATGTCTTTTTGAAGGAGGGCCTTTTGCCGAATCGGCTCACAGACGTTCCAAACGTCAAGCCGCTGATTGACGAGTATCGGGCGCTCGAAGCTGACATCCCGGTTCCCACACGCGTGCCGGGGGTGATCGAGGCGGACGTCATCGATCAGCCATTGATGGTTCGCGGGAGTCACAAGAAGCTGGCGGAGCCGACACCGCGGCGGTTCCTCGAAGCATTCGACGCTGAGCCATATGCCTCGACGAGCAGCGGCCGGCTCGAACTGGCAGAGGACCTCCTGCGTGCCGACAACCCGCTTACCACTCGTGTGATTGTCAATCGCATCTGGCATCACCTGCTGGGTCGCGGTCTCGTGTCGACGCCGGACAACTTCGGACATCTCGGTGCCAAGCCCACACATCCCGAACTGCTCGACTGGCTGGCGACACGATTTGTCCAGGAAGGTTGGTCGATTAAAACGCTCATCCGGAACATCGTGATGTCCCGCACGTTTCAACTGGACAGCACGCCGTCTCCGGCTGCGAAAGAACAGGATCCGGACAATCTGTTGCTGTCACACGCTCCGGTTCGTCGACTGGAGGCAGAGGCGATTCGTGATGCGATGCTGATGGCAGCTGGCGAGCTGAGCGTCGAGCAATTTGGTCCTCCTCAGGAGGTAGACTCGGATCGTCGCAGCGTGTACCTCAACGTCCGTCGCACGAGCATGATTCCGCTCTTGGCCGTGTTCGATCAACCGACCCCCTTCAGCACCAAAGGTCGTCGTGACGTCACGAATGTGCCGGGGCAATCGCTCACGTTGCTCAACGACCCGTTCGTCAACTCGCTTGGCCGCCGTTGGGCAATGCAAGTGTCAAACCTCGATGTGACTCCTGAGCAACGGCTCGACCGGATGTTCCTCACCGCCGTCGGACGACAGACCACGCAGGAGGAAGTCAACGCCATTCTCCAATACGTTAGCGCAGCAGAGCAACAGTACGAACGGGCACGCGAACAATTGGCGACCATCCATCAGCAACACGACCGAGCGAGTGAGCAACTTGAAGAACTCATCACCCCGGTACGCGAACGATTGTTGGGAGATGCTGGCGCGAGTGCACCGGAGAGACGACTGGACTTTCAACCGATCGCCCAATGGGAGTTTGACGTGGACCTGAACGATTCGATCGGCCAACTCCAAGGAGAGTTTGTCGGCAACGCGAAGATCGAGGACGGGGCACTCGTCGTCGACGGGAAGTCGCATGTGGTTACGTCTACGCTAGACCGTGATCTCAGCGAGAAAACGCTCGAAGCATGGGTGCAGCTCGATGACCTCGATCAACAGGGCGGAGGCGTGATCACAGTGCAAACAAAGAACGGCGTTGTGTTCGACTCGATTGTGATCGGCGAAAAGCAATCGCGCCGCTGGCTTGCAGGGAGCAACGGCTTCACTCGCACCCAAGCCTTTGGCGGCACCGACGAAACTGAGGCCGACAAACAGCCGGTGCATGTAGCGATCACGTATCACGACGATGGTCGGATCACCGGGTATCGCAACGTTCAGCCGTACGGAGAGGCGTATCAGTCGAGCGGACTCCAACGCTACTCAGCAGGCGACACGGTGGTCACCTTCGGCTTGCGTCACCTTCCGGCAGGGGGCAACCGCTTCCTGAAAGGCCGCATCCTGCAGGCTCGTCTGTACGATCGGGCTCTCTCGGCCGAGGAAATCGCAGCTGTGGCCAACGAGGAGATGCAGTTTGTTCCACTGCGTGAGATTCTCGCTGAGCTTTCGTCAGAGCAACGTCAAACATACGAACGACTGACTGCAGAGATCGCGCAGCTGGAGACGGAGCGAGAACGATTGGCACCGATTGGCAACAGCAATGGACAATCACAGGTGTGGCAGGAGGTCGCGATGACGATCTTCAACCTCAAGGAGTTCATCTATGTTCGGTGAAAGCCATCAGCCATCAGCCATCAGCCATCAGCGGTCTGCCTGTTCTCGCAGGGACATGCTGTCCCATTGCTCGACCGGGTTCGGCATGCTCGCTTTATCCGGGTTGATGGGCGAGCGAGCCTATGCTGACACGTCACTGCCGACGCCGCATTTTGATGGGCCGGCGAAGAATGTCATCTTCTGTTACATGTCCGGAGGCGTGTCGCATCTCGACTCGTTCGATCCCAAGCCCCTACTGGCCAAGGAACATGGCAAGCCGATGCCAGTCAAGGTCGAGCGAACGCAGTTCAATCAGAATGGCAACATCTTCGCCAGTCCGTTCACGTTCCAGCAGTACGGCGAGAGTGGGCTGCCGGTGAGTAGCATGTTCCCGGAAGTCGCCAAGTGCGCGGACGACATCGCGGTCATCCGCTCGATGACGACAGCCGTCAATGAACACGCGCAGGGCAACTACGCGATGCACACCGGCTTCCCGTTCTTCGGGCATCCGTCAGCGGGAGCCTGGATCAACTACGGCCTCGGCAGCGCAAGTCAGGAACTGCCCGGCTTCGTGGTGCTGCAAAGCGGCGGAGCCGTGCCGGCACATGGTGGGGTGGGACTCTACACCAGCGGGTACCTGCCGGCCCGGCATCAGGCATCCATCATCCAGGCTGACAGGCCCGAGCCGGTCAGCAACCTCACACCACCTGCGAGTGACCTCACCCAAGTCGAACGGCTGTCTCTCATCCGCAGGCTGGATGAGCGCTACATCGACTCGATCGGCGGCGACGCTCAAATCGAAGCAGCCGTCCGCAATTACGAGACGGCTTTCCGGATGCAATCAGCTGTTCCCGAGTTGTGTGATATCAGCGGCGAGTCCAAAGCAACCCGAGAGTCGTATGGCGTTGACTCCTCCAACAATAATCTGGCGGCCTATGCCCAACAGTGTCTGCTCGCCCGAAGACTGGTCGAACGGGGAGTCCGGTTCATCGAACTGAGTTGCCTCACCGCAGGGATCGGTGCCGGCGGAGCGGCCAACCCCTGGGATCAACACGGCGATCTGGAAAAGGGTCACGCGGCGATGGCCTTGCAGGTGGATCAACCGATTGCAGCATTGCTGACCGATCTCAAGTCGCGAGGACTGCTCGAACAGACGATCGTCATCTGGGCGGGAGAGTTCGGCCGCACCCCGTTCTCGCAGGGCTCGAATGGCCGCGATCACAACCCGTTCGGCTTCAGCGTCTGGATGGCTGGCGGCGGGATCAAGGGAGGCACCGCTTATGGGGCAACGGATGAGTATGGCTATCATGTCGTCGAGAACCGCTGCACCATCTACGACATGTGGGCCACCGTCCTGCATCAATTGGGCCTCGATCACGAGCGGCTGACGTACCGCTACAGCGGACGCGACTTCCGCCTGACCGACGTGCACGGCAACGTGCTTCATGAAGTGATCTCATAGCGCGACCATCTCGCTCCCGTGTGATGAGCGGATGAGGTGTGGACTCACGCAAGTTTGAATGTACCCAAGTGTTACTTTCATCACGGCGGAGCGTGATGACTACTTTCCCAGCAGCTTCGTGAATCCGGCGATGATGTCGTCCATGTCGCTCTTGTCGCCCAGCAGGAGGCGGTGTTCGAGCCAGATGGCTTCACTGTAGCATGCGCGTTCGGTGTGCGGACAGCGTTCAGCATAGGCGGCATAGTCCGGCAGGGTGATCCCGGCCGCAGCAAAGCGTGAGCGGGTCTCTTCGCTGTTCATGAACGGGTTGGCGTAGTTGGGAAACGTGTACCCCGCCAGACACGGAATGCCCTCAGCATTCAGTGCCTTGATGAGTTCATCACGGGACATGCGTCCTGAGGTGTCTGCGTCATAGCGAAGCATTTGCAGGTGATGCGAATGCTTGACGATCTCTGGATGATTTCGACACGGTTCAAGCCCGGGCAACTCCGCGAGTGCTGCACAGAGGTACGCAGAGTTCTCCATGCGGCGAGCGTTCTGCTCAAACAGTCGCCCCAGCTGGACAATGCCGATCGCTGCCGTCAACTCAGTCATGCGGGCGTTCCAGCCCTGGTGGAAGTGCTTGTACCACAGTTCGCCTTCGCGTCTGCCGAGGTGATGCAAGGAGAAGGCCATATCATATAACCGCTTGTCATTGGTGAGCAGCATGCCTCCTTCGCCGGTCGCGACGTTCTTCGACTCCTGAAAGCTGAAGCAACCCACATCGCCCCACGTGCCTGCGAAGCCCTGCCCTTCCAGTTCGACGCCATGTGCATGAGCTGCGTCCTCGATCACCACTAACTCGTGCTTCTTTGCAACCGCATTGATCGCCCGCATGTCGCATGGGTTGCCTGCAAAGTGAACCGGGATGATGGCTTTCGTTCGCTCGGTGATCAGCCCCTCGATCTGAGACGCGTCCATGTTGTAGCTGTGCGGATCGATGTCCGTGTAAACCGGCACCGCCAGCTGATTCATGATGCACAGCGAAGTTGCGATGAACGTGTAAGGCGTGGTGATCACCTCGTCGCCCGGCTGAATCCCCGCCGCCCGCATCGCGATTTCAAGCGCGACGGTCCCATTCGTCACCGCAACTGCATACTTCGCCCCATGAGCTTTCGCGAATCGCTCCTCAAACGCCTCAACTCGACTGCGGCCTTCGAGTTGATCGGGGCTCTTGATATCGAGTTCGTCCGCACTGTAGGCACATCGCCACCACTTCCCGGACTCCGCCACCGCTGTCACGGCATCCCGCTCAGCATCGTCATGAATGGGCCACGTGGTGAACGGTCGCGTGCGGACGGGATCGCCACCGTTTATGGCGAGGGACGGTGAGTCTGCAGAGACGGGCATGATGTCTCGATTGGTTGTCAGAAAATGGGTGACTGAAGCGTGCAGTTAACACGACGAACCCCGATCCTAACACTGACATCCAGGTGATTCCACGCTTGGCTTGTGGACGACAGGTCATGCAATTCCGGTCGGGGAATGACAAGAACGGGAAAAGCGGATTTGGGCGGATCAGGCTGATCCGCCCAAATCCGCTTTTCCCCTCTTTCCGCGACCCGTTCGATGACCGTGTAACGTCACATCGGGTAGCACTGGCAATCACCGATCATTGTGAAACCAATTGTGCTTGGCCAGAATGAGACACTGAAAAGTCCCCACTCGGAACAGTGGCCCCATCACGAATGAGCTGGCGAATCTCATGACCGACCTCAACCCTCCTCGTCAACGCCTCGCTTCTCTGGACCAGTTTCGTGGGTACACGGTCGCGGGCATGTTTCTGGTGAACTTCATCGGCTACTTCACGGCTGCCCCCTTTCTCTGCAAGCATCACCTGACGTTCAACAGCTACGCCGACACAATCATGCCGCACTTCTTTTTTGCGGTGGGGTTCTCCTTTCGGCTGTCGTTCGGTCGTCGCGTACACGAGCAAGGCACGACGAAAGCCTACCTGCACATGATCAAGCGGCTGCTGGGCCTCGCGCTCGTGTCGTTCGTCGTGTATCGCGTGTCGCCTCGTACCGATCCGTGGCAATGGGACGTTCTGGTTGAGAAGGGAGCGGTCGATGCCCTTTCTCAGCCATTCAAACAGGACTGGTTCCAGACGCTGCTGCACATCGCGGTCACGTCGCTGTGGATTCTCCCCGTCATTCGGGCAAGTGCGATGGTCCGAATCCTGTACATGATCGCCTCGGTGCTGCTTCACATCGGGCTGTCTCACTGGTTCTATTTCGACTGGATTCACACAGAGCCGACTGCCATCGACGGTGGTCCGCTGGGCTTCCTGACATGGACGATTCCCACGATGCTCGGCACGCTCGCCTGTGATGCAGTTGTGGGTGCTGAGGGACGTCCGCCGCTGTTCAAGATGCTGTTCTGGGCCGTCGTACTGATGGAACTCGGCTATGGCATGTCCTGCCTCACACGTATCTACGACGTGCCCACTGAACAGGTCGATGCCCTCAGCGACGTCCGCGAGGCTGAGAACCCTGTCATCCCGTCGAGTGAACAGTTCGATCGTTGGAGAAAAGACGTCATCGCCGGGAATTGGTCAGAAGTTCTCGCAGAGCCGCCTTTCATCCCGCCACCACACAGTCGCGATGTGATCGACGGCAACGTCACCAACCAAAGCCAAAAGTACCGCAAATGGAATTACTGGCAGATGGGCCAGTGCGTCGGGGCGACGTCGTATCAGACGTTCTCCGCTGGCTTCTCGCTGGCGGTGTACGTGCTGTTCTACATCCTCGCAGACATGCTGAATCTCAGACTGGGCCTGTTCCGTACGCTGGGCGTGAACGCCCTCGTCGGCTACGTCCTGCACGACATGGTCGGCGGCTCGGTGAAGGCCTTCATGCCCCCCGACTCGCCCGCGTGGTACATGTGGGCCGGCTTCGCCTTCTACTTCTGGATCACCTGGCTGATGCTGCGATCACTCGAAAAGCAGAACATCTACATCAAGCTGTAGATCGTGATTCAGCGGCGACCGCGGGTCTGCTTACTCGATGATGTCGGAGCTGTCCAGTTCGATCGGAGCACTCGATGGCGGTCGTTTGTTCACGGACTTCTCGACGGAAAAGCTGTGGTCTTCTTCCGGAATTATCACTGGAACACTTTGGCTCAACATATTCTTCGGCGGTCGCTTGCCATTCCCCAATTGTTGCGGTAATGCCGGTCGACCGACATTGGCTCGGCCATCCATCAGTTCAAACTCGACATCACCAACGCTGAGCGTGTCGCCCAGCTTGAGAGGTGACTCTCGGCGGATTGTCTTGCCGTTCACCCGCACTCCGTTCATGCTGCCGAGGTCGCGAACGATCAACGCATTGTTCACTTGCGCAAGACAGCAGTGTTTCCGGGAAACCTTGCGGCTTGTGGTGATGACAACGTCACATTCCGGGTGTCGACCGAAAAAGAGGACCGCTTTGTCGATCGGGACCGCCTGCCGGTCGTCCGCCACTGGAACAAGTTGCCATGCCATACCGTCTGCCCCCGCATCCGCCATCGTAAGTGTCGACGCCAGATTATACCACCTGTCGTCGCAACTCGGGCCAGAAAACGCCCAAGAGAGGCCTGCCGGGGCGTTTCGCCGACCATATGACGGCATGGGACAGAAATGCCTTTGTTGATTTCCCCACCCAGCCGATATAATGCGAATATCAGAAACATATTGATCCGCAGATGTCCGACGACGTCTGCCAGAATCTCTCGGGAGTTAGACAATTCATGGTTACGGTGACAGAAAAGGCAGTGGGTGAAATCAAGCGGGTCATCTCAGAGCAGAATATGCCCGAGGGGACTGTTCTCCGCATCGCCGTCGCAGGTGGCGGATGCAGCGGCTTCCAGTACAAGCTCGGCTTTGACGAATCGACCGACACGTCCAAGGATCACGTCCACGAACAACACGGCATCAAAGTTGCCGTCGACAAAAAGAGCGACCTTTACCTCGATGGGACAACCGTCGACTTCTATGACGGTTTGGAGAAACGAGGGTTCACCTTCGATAACCCCAACGTCACCAAGTCCTGTGGATGCGGCAGCAGCTTCAGCGTGTAACTCGTCGAATTACCCCTCGTGCACGCAGTCAACCCATCGGCTCTTCTGTCATCCAGATTCCTCGTACTCCCCACACAAGTCCTCGCCTCAATGCAAGGTCGTGTGATGCAGGCAGAATCTCGTTGATCCACCAATACTTCATCACATGCCGGAGTCTTTCAGCACGAAGATCGTCAAACAGTTTGCCGACTCTGAGGGGTGCCCGCGCCTCTTTCGGCAACTTGGGTGGAACGCCTGGGCCAACGGGATGGGCGTGGCGCGAGAGTGAGCGGGTTGACCACGTCAGAAGCGTACTCCACGCCCTTAGCTCCGCTCAGGGTCGTGCCACCCGCGGTCAACTTCACGACCACGCAATCAAATGCGCGTGCACCCACTCTGATAGCTCTTTTTGCCTGTCGTGACACTTGGGGATACCTCAGGCGACGACGATGCCTTGCAAGTGTCGCGTTGAGAGTTGGTAGCGAATGAGGCATCCCCTTAGTGCCACGGGCACTTTGGTGTAGCGGCGTTTGGGCGCCAAAACGCCTACGTTTCATGCACGGTCCGCCGCTGTGGACGCTACACTTATCCGTCCCCCGCTATAGCAGCCCGTTGAAAATGGATGTTTTGGTGGTATGAGATTGGTTCAGGCGGTCAGGAC
>JAGQPX010000204.1 GCA_020426505.1 Planctomycetaceae bacterium
GACTCGATCGCTGAGTACATCGCCCACGAGAATCCCGATGCGGCGCTACGTGTGCTGGAGGGATTGCACGACACACTCTTACTTCTCGCCAAGAATCCCGACCTGGGCCGCTTGCGGGATGACCTGCGTCCCAACCTGCGACTGTTCCCTGCTGCTCAGAACTATGTGATCTGCTACTACCCGCTCAAGGACGGAATTGAAATCGCCACCATCATCCACGGTCGCCGCGACTGGGCCGGCCTGTTCGAGCGTCGGCAACGCTGAGAGCGGAATACGGTCGTCGGTGATTCTCCCAACCGCCACAGTGACACCTCGAATCGGACTTCTCGGACAGCAGGCACCAGTGGGCTGTCTGCGATCGGTTGGGGTGAGAGAGACGCCCCAGCATGAAACTACTCATCAAAGCTGTCAGCCTCAGAATCGTGGTTTTCCACTCCAATGCCGTCACGCTGAGAATGCTGGTAGATCCACGTATGAGATAAGTCAGCGACCTTCGCAACCAACGGTAAGTCATCCCTGCCAAACATCTGTGACTCTTTCCCGACATCACCGTCTTTGTACAGCCGCACAATCTTGACACGATGCCGGGCATGTCCCCGCACCGACGTCTCAGAAATGGTGGCTTTGATGAGTCCGAATCGAATTTCGTGCGATTCACCGCGTGTCATGTTGCCTCCCCGTGGGATGGTTCAAAGGAATCGTCTCAAAAGTGCTCCGGCTCCGGGAGTAGACCTTCATTCTGAATTCGTAACAACTCTTCGTGTGTAATTCTCCATTCCTCCTCACAACCACGACCGCACATCGGTTTGAAAGCTTCAACTCGCTGGAGACGACACCACTCCCTCACAGTATACGGTTTCTTGCCGAGGATATCGGCCACTTCCTTCGTCGTGTACGACTCCTTGATGGTCTTGCGAGCCTTGACGAGGTCACTCAGTTCGATGACGAGTGATTCCATCCTCTCCATCCGGAGCTGCATTGCCGCCACCTGCTGAGAGAGCGACGTGATTTGTTCGGTCAATTCCTCCAGGGTTTCGTCGTTTCTGGTTCGACCATTGCTTCGGGCATGCCCGTTCCGTTTGCGGGCTTCCATAGAAGGAAGAATTTCACCGGAAAACAAATCTCGCTGTTGAACCATGAGGATCTCCCCTCGATTGAATTGAGCGAACTCCATTCTGAACCGGCTTACCATCTATTCCATACATTACTGCCGACGTATGTGTTACGGAGGGGTTCGGTGAATTGTTGCGCGCAAGACCAAGTCTCCACCAAGCAAACAGCACAGCCCACTGGTATTGCTGTCTGCGAGCCCTGCGATGCAGAGTGACTGTGCGCTTGGGCAACTGGCAAAGCTGATCATTCGCCCGTCGACAATCCGAGACGTGGATCAATCAGCCTGAGTGACTCACGCGATCACCCACCGATCGGCAGACTCCACGCAGTGAATGCTCGGTTGATCTGATCGCATGGCATCGACTCGTTGTTTTCCATCGCCACACAGCACAAGAGAGTCGAGAACTCGCTGAGTCCTCACGGAGTCGCCGTCCGAGTTGCCCTTGATCGTCGAACGGCCCGGTGATGTTCCTTGACTGGCGGCTTGCCGTTTCCATCTGACACATTGACAGATCCTTGACGGCTTTCCTCTTCATTTCCGGTTTGTCTTGTTCACCAGAGCGCGGTCGGTGAATGAACAAGACAAACCCAAAATGAAAGGAAAAAATATGACACAAAAACCTGTAAACACCATCCGAAGAGGAAACATCGAGACCGCAATCTGGAAAAATGACACCGAACATGGGCCAGTTTTCAATACGACGTTCACGCGATGCTACAAGGACGGCGACGAACTGAAGATCGCGTCCAACTTCGGTCGCAACGACCTCCTGCGAGTGGCTCGCCTGGCAGTACTCGCGGAAGCCTGGATCGACGACCAAGGCGCGTAGCACCCAGGGCCTACGCATCAAATGTGG
>JAGQPX010000025.1 GCA_020426505.1 Planctomycetaceae bacterium
GACGGACCGCGGCCAGGTTGGCCGCCGTGAGACGACTGACCCTCAGCTTACTCCGCCAAGAGCCGACGCTGAAGCGAGGCGCCAAATGCAAACGCATGGCCTGCGCCCTCGACCCCGACTACTCGCTCAAAGTCTTTCACACCGCGAAAATCGATGCGTAAGCCCTGGGACTATGCTTGCTGGGATTATCGAATGTTTGCCGACGCCAGATCAAGGGCCGCCTCGGGCGACGTATGACGATCGGACGATTCTTCTGATCGCGGTGTGGGCCATCGTGCATGATCGCCCGATGAACTGGGCCACGCAGGCAGCGAACTGGACAGACACATGGCGACCGGAGCGGTTGCCTTCGCCCAGTACGATTTCTCGGCGGTTTCCGCGGGCGTATGCGCAACACGGCCGCGAGGTCGAAGGGGCGTTGCTCGCTTTGATGTCTCCGCCCACACGGGATGGAATGATCGATGCCCGACCACTGTGCGTCGGAGGAGCCAGTCGAGATCCGGATGCCAAGTCTGGTCGGGCTGTGGGCCATTTCGCACGGGGATACAGGCTGTTCGCCGTTCTGGATGCGGCGGGGCTGGTGCGGGCCTGGGAAGTGCAGGGCATGAACCGGGCGGAGCCGACGGTCGCCAAATGGCTCTATCGGCGAGTGCCGGCTCCCATGCGGCGCATCGTCGGCGACGGCGTGTACGATAGCATGCCGCTGCACACGGTCGCGTCCCAACAGGGCTTGCGTCACTACTCGCCCATCCGTCAGAACAAAGTCGGTCGCCGACAACAGCCGCGCCGCAAGCAACTGCTCAAGCTGTGGTCGACAAACATCGGTTGCAAGTACCTCAAGCAACGCGATGCCGTCGAGCGTTCGTTCGGCCACATGAACAACATCGCCTGCGGCTTCAAGGGCCTGCCCAGCTGGGTGCGCCGCCAATCCCGCGTCGAACGCTGGTTGTGGGGTAGGAGCCTGATCGATCACGCATACAAACTTCACCTTCTGAAACCAACCCAACCCCCAAACCTAAATGCAATCTGTTCGGGCGTTCATGGTCTCCCAGGTGCCGTCGTCCCGCCAGCAGGCGTAGAACTCGTACACCGTTCGCCTCTTGGGAAAGTCGTGCGGCAGCATCCGCCAGCCACACCCCGTGCGGGTGATGTCGAAGATCGCATTCATCACCTCCCGCATGTCGGTCGTGCGTTGACGACCGCCCGGCTTGGCCGGAGGAATCAACGACGCGATCCGCTTCCACTGCGCATTGCTGAGATCGGTGGGGGATCGCTTCCTTGCCATCCAAGTGGTGGATGCGGATCATTAAATCAACTCAAGACCACTTTTCAAACGCGTTCTAATCCGACATATCCGTCGGCTTGGGAAAGCGTCGTTCCAGATGCGATGGGCTATGACGGCTGCGCGCCGATTGTTCCCACGAGGGACTGGACGTAATCTTCTCCCCTTACGCGGGCCAATTCGGACTCTGCGTGTTCGATTAACTGGTCCAGCGACTCGGGGGCGAGCCGTTTCGAGCGTTTGTCGCCAAGTTTGCGAAGGTAGTCGACGTGTCGTTGCCAGCGCTGCTCGTCGACATTTTGCTTGGCCTGCAAGCGATCCGCGTACCAGTTGCTGCTCAGGATCGAGTCCCTTGAGAACATCGCCCGCACCTCTGGATGCCGTTCGTCGCGTCCTTCATGCGATCCCTCTGCCATGATGGTGACGAGCACCTTGAGCGGCGGACAAAGTGCGTCGATGGTGCCGTCGTTGAGGTAGTAACGTGCGACACGTTCGTGTGCTTCGCGGATGTGTTTGACACCGTCGATGAAGGCGGCCGCGTCCTGCGTTTCCGGTTGCAGAATCCGGTCGTCGAAGACCTTATCAGGATTGTCGAAGACCCGTCCGAAGTAGCGGCTGACGAACTTGTCCGTGATGCGGTAACCCAAGCGGCTTCCCGAGACAGCCTCACCGTTGAGTGAGACATCCGGAACAGGTTCGAGCATTTCGTCTTCGAGCAACTGTTTCGGGTCGCGCTCCGCCGGAGAGAGTCGGCACCACACTTCCGGGATCAACAGGCTGATGTCGTGGTCGACCCGGAAGTACGGGCCAATGTGCCCGGCCGCGGTCGTGAATCCGCCGAGTTCGGTCAGCACCATGCTGACGAGTGCCGCGTTCAGGTCGGCCGCCGGTCTCAACATGTTGAAGGGGCCTTTGGTCAGTGCCCCCTCACTGCCCGCTCCCGTGGTGGAGGGACTCTTTCCCGTCAGCGAGGCGATCCAGTCCATGAAGAGTTCGGGGAGTTCCTGATAGTGGATCGGACCGTAGACGGCGAGGCCACGGATTCCTGTGTCATCAGGCGGGTTTAGACGACGTCCGGCGAGGACCGCATCGACCGGCATCTGCACCGGTTGGTCAGCGGGAACCGCATGGAATAGTCGCATGCCCATCTCCGCGACATACCGATCCAACGGATTGACAAGATCGGGCCGCGTCTGGAGGTAACGCGGATTCTTGCTGACGACGCCTCCGATGCGGCGTGGGTTATCGGAGCAGACGATGTACTCCGCCTTGCCCTTCTCGACCGACCGCAACAGTTTCTTCATGGGCGGGGTGAAGGCGTCGAAGTCGATCACCTTTGCCATCATGTCCCGCACAGTGTCCTGTGTCAGTGGCTCGAAGTTTGAGATGAAGTTCACATCACGTTGTGCAAGATCCGCCTCCGCCTGTTTGTCGAGACCACGATGCACGGCATCATCGGGCCGCTGAAACAAGCGGTACTCGCAGTTCTCCACGAATTTTTTTGAACAACTCGGTTCGTCCTTCCTGAGTACGGAGACACCTGCCGGCACGACGACGGACGCGGAGATGTCATCTTCCGTTTGCACCTTCGCAGCAGCCGCGAAGTCCTGTCGCAACTTGAACGTTCGCCAGTTTCCATCGTCTGCAAATCCGACTCGTAAGTACGAACCGACGATTCGTCGGTCGTGCAGTTTCAGTTCATGGCCGGGACTGCCATTCACGACATCGACGCCGAAATGAGACCGCCAATCATCGTCCCAGTCTGGTTGATGAAACCGTTTGATGGCGAACACGAGTGCGTAGATGTGCTCTGGAATGGAACGGAGCCAGTCGTTGTATTCGTCGGTGTAGTCCTCGGAGGGCGTGAGCAACTTGATCACGCTGCCAAGCGAACGACGCGGGCTGAGCACCGATCGACTCTCAAATTGCTCGTACATCTGTTCGCTGAATGCTTCGGCGTTCCAGCGATCGTCGTACAGGCGAGTCATGATTTCGTCGATCCATGCAGCGTCTTCGGCGAAGTCGCCAACAAACACTGAACCGTACTGCATGTAGTCGTTCAGCGATTTGCTGATTTCACTCTTGCCGCCGCCACTCACCGTACAGGGTTTGTGACATACGGTTCCCTCACCCGCCGTGCCGATGATCCGCCAACTGGGGGCAGCCGGATGCTTCTCCAACCGAATCTTGTATCCGGACGGAGCCATGTACACTTTGCCGGGCAACAGGGGAATCTCGTGCGACTCGCCGTCGCAAGTCCATGAAATCTGCTGGAGAGCGAGATCGGCCCTTGCGTTTTCGGGGATGTAGATCAAATCCGGGAAGCGACGATCGACGCCGCAGCCCTCGGGGTCGACATCGATCCAATCGCCATAGTCTCGAACAACATCGTCGAACGTCCGTCCATTGAATCGCTTGCTGTTTGCTTGAAAGGTTTCGCCGAGCGACCAGCTTGGGAAGACCATCGCGCCGCCAGCGTGTTCCTCCTCCACGTTGCCCATCAGGTTGGCGGCATAGCTGATCTGAGTTTTGACTTCCTTCTTACAGTAGCCGAAATAGTTGTCAGAGATCAGCGTGACGACGACTCCCGCATCAGTGCGGCATGTCACTTTGAACGGAGATCCACCGTTGTAGAGATCACTCTCATCGCTCCAGCACATACCTTGCTCACGTTGACGTTCGGTCGCGTCGTCGACGTGCGGCAGACCGACTTCTTTCTTCGTGAGGCTCAAAAGTTGCGGAGCGAGGATCACGCAGCCGGTGTGACCGGTCCAGTGATCGATGTCGAGCCCCGAGTCATTCTCGGGCAGATACGGATCGCCTGCGTTCCCGAAGATCGACTCGACGAAATCGAGATTGCTGACGAGCGTTCCAGGCGCGAAGAAGCGGGTCTCCATCGTCATGCGGTCGCTGTACCCGTCGACAGCCGGTCGCACAAGGGGCCGCAACAGCAGCGACACCATCGACTGAGCGGGCGAATCGAGATTGGCCGTGAACGGCAGGATTCTCATTGCGGCTGGCGGATTCATCGCATGGCGAAACAACTCGACAAAAGTTCGGCGGGGAACGGCCAATTTGTCATCTGCGATCGGGAGTCCGTCCTCGACGATGTGGAACGTGCCTTTGGTCGTGCGGCGATCGTGCCGCGGGTTATGCAAAACTCCGTTCACCACCCGATACGATTGAAGCAGATCACTCTCAAAATGATCGCCGTCGGCGGGGAGCGAAAGCTCTCTGGCAAGTCCGTGACGATCGAGAATAAATGTCCGTGACGGCAGCCGGAGCGGATTGTCGCCGACGAGGTCGCCGAAATGTTGAGCAAGGAACGACTCAATCCGCTCATCCGCTGGGCACCGGTAGTCCACGAGGAGCCGGGCCTTCTCGTTGAAGTTGACTAACAATCCGGACGCGAGTTCGACAAGCTCGGCCCCTCCTGCACCGGGGACGATCGGGAGTCCATTCGCCGCAAGTTTGAGGTTCAAATAGCGTAACAACTCAGCCCGCTCGACGTCGCGCTGCTGCTGAGTCATGTTCAAATGGAGGCCGAGTGCTTCTCCACATTCCATCAGTTTGGCTCCTTGGGGCAATTCGAGGCAAATTCGTTTTCAGAGCGCCGCACGTGTTGTACCATTCGGTCAGCGGACATGCGAATCTCCCACCAGGAGCATCGAAATGAGTGGCGATTTTAACTCGACCGAATCGACGGGGCGAAAATGGTGGCTCATCCCGGTCGGATGCTTCGGGGCGATCGTCCTGTGTTGTGGATTGCCACTGGTGTTGGTTCCGATCGTTTTTGGCGCCATCAAGTCTTCGACGCCGTACCAGGAGTCACTGGCCCGAGTGCAGGCGAGTCCTGAAGTGCAGGCGGTCATTGGTCAGCCGATCGAGCCTGCGTTTTGGGTTAATGGTAACATCGAAGTCAACGGGCCCAATGGCAAAGCAAGTTTGAGCTATGCCGTCTCTGGGCCGCAGGGGACCGCAACTGTGACCCTTGATGCGGACAAAGTCGTAGATCGATGGACGTTCAATGTCCTGAAGGTAGTGCAGGCGGGAGAAGGCGACGCAATCGATTTACTTGCAGAGGACGATGGGTCGGATGGCCCTGCCAGTGACGTCGCTCCGATCGAGAATGACGAGACGGATGAGTGACGTCCCGCTACTTTGGGAGCCGTATGACCGTCATTGGATCCGCCTGCGTGGTCCGTGGGACATTACGTGGCACGATGGTGAGGGAGGTATTGAGTCGCCTCGACGCGTGAAATTGCCGGCCTCGTGGAGCGAATTATTTGAGAATCGATCGGGGACAGCACGCTTCGAGCGGCGCTTTCAACGACCGACCAATCTTGATGCTGACGAGCGAGTGGTCATCACAATCTGCGAGGTCAAGTGCACGGTGATGGCGATGTTGAACAACGAGACTCTCTCGCCACTTCGAGAGCCGCTCGGTGATCCGGCGAATGTCCCCGGCAAGGATCCGCTCAGCTTTGATGTGACAGATCTGCTCCGGTCAACCAATTTGCTTTCGCTTGAGCTGTCTGTCTCCGAGCCAATTTCGTCAGAGACACCTTGTGGGCTGTGGCAGCCGGTGTTTCTGGAAGTCATCACGCTCGTCTGATTCGTTACGATGCACCAAGGCTTTTCGAACATGACGGTAATCTTTGGGCGATTGTGTGCCGCTTACCATTGCCATTAAACACTTTACGGCGTTTTTTTATTTTTTCTCAAAAACCCCGCCGGATTTGCCTTTGGCATGCGTTTACAGAGATGAGTGAAGCAGATTGATGCAACACTGCAACACATTTAACCGCCAATGGGCAGCGATTCTGGGGAGGATCGAAATGGCGACGGGAATTCAAGACGGACTCCGAAAACGACTCTTCATCGCACTCACCTGCGTGACGATCACCCTGACTGGGACCGCGTCAGCAGTGCGAGCCGAAGACGATCCTAAAACAGCGGACGATCAGGCGATCTCGAAAAAACTGATCGACGATATCGCGAAGCAGATGGAAAAATTCTGCAAGGCAAAGAGCGTTTCGACCGTGCAGGTCGTCGGCTTCAAAGGCTCCATCGGCACACAATCCGAAGCAGACGTCAAGCGTCAATGGCTCGACACTCTTAAGGAGCACGGCATCGGCATGCGTGAGGTCGACAGTACACGCTTGAGCGGATGCCTTATGACGCAGGTGTCGGGAGACGACTCACTGGTCCTGCTGACTTGCACTCTGACCGACAATCGTGGGGCGGAGATTTGTACCTTCCGAGTCAGGAAAGTCATCCCGACCAAGTCGATCAATCAGGCAAGTCCGGTCGTTGCTCAGGTTACGCAGTAAGCGATGGGCGGATCAGCATGTCCGACGATTGCATGACGCGGGCCGCGGGGGAGGTCATGCGACGTCGGACATGTTGCCTGAGCAATGGACGGCAATTCCGATCGGCACTTTCAATGGCTCATTGAAGGTGCCGTTTCTTTTGACTTGCAGGCGAACACCGTACGGCTGGACCGTGGAGACCGTAACCGTCACATCACTTGCGTCGAGCGGCTCGCACTCCACGACCGGCATGCCTGGGTAGACTGGATGGATGGGGAGATGGACGGACGTCTCCCGCTCGCCAGCGGCGAACTCCACTAACAGCTCAGCCTCAATCGCTTCACTGCCGTCGTTGTTGTGTCGACGAATGATTCGCTGTGCAACGTTCTCCGTGCTGTCGTTCTCAATGGGAGTCTCAACCATCGTGGACAACTCTTCAGGGGAACCGACCTCCGAATTGGCACAGACCGGCTCGATGGCCAACTCGTCGCCTTGGATAACGGCGCGCGTCTCGATGCTTCGAACTGTCTGCAAATTGCTTCGAATTACCTCGACGACAACCAATGTGACAAGTCCGATCGACAGCAGTCCCGTCGTGATTCCAAGGGCGATGGGGGACGCGTTCACCGAGGCAGAGAATCCAATCACAGCCGCAGGAATGAGCGACAGGAACCCGCGCAGCAATCTTTGCTCAGGGCTCGTTGCGGTCAGTTGAGACTGATGAAGATGCCATGCCCACAGACTCGCCTGCAATGCTGTCACGGTCGTCAAGCAGGGAATGACTGCGTGAACTCTCGCATCAAACGCCCCTGCGAATGCACGCGCGGCTAACACGACGGCGGCAATCCCTGTGAGCGTCCAGAGCATCAGCGCAGCCCACTTCCGCGGAACAGTCCCCAGCGATCTGACACCGTTATGAATGTGCACGGACTCCCTCCCGTGAATGCAGTCGTGTTCCGCGAGGCGTCAGTTCACAACGAACTGCGGCTCGGGCACAACATCGTTCAGTCCGGCCGCCTGTCGGAGTTCGGCAGCTTTGTCGGTTGCTTCCCATGTGAAGTCGGGATCGTTCCGGCCAAAGTGCCCTCCCCACGTCGTCTTGCGGAAGATCGGACGCCGGAGTTGAAGATGCTCAATGATCCCCTGCGGCTTGAGTGGGAAGACCTCACGAACCGCACCAGCGAGTTTCTCCTCAGAGACGTCAGCGGTGCCTCGCGTGTCAACGCAGACACTCACGGGATCTGCGACGCCGATGGCATAGGCGAGTTGAATCTCGCAGTCAGTCGCCAGACCGGCTGCGACGATGTTCTTGGCGATGTAGCGCGCCATGTAGGCGGCAGAACGGTCAACCTTTGTCGAGTCCTTCCCGCTGAACGCTCCGCCGCCGTGTCTCCCCCATCCGCCGTACGTGTCGACGATGATCTTGCGACCAGTCAGTCCACAGTCTCCGTGCGGTCCACCGACGACGAATCGTCCGGTCGGGTTGATGTGGTACTGCGTGTCACGCGAGAGCAGGTCCTGCGGCACGGTCTCCTTGACCACTTTGTTGATGATGGCAGCAGCGATCTCATTCTGCTCGACCGAGGCCTTGTGCTGAGTCGAGACGACGATTGCAGTGATGCCCACCGGCTTACCGTCTTCATACTGCACCGAGACCTGACTCTTGCTGTCCGGTAGCAACCAGTCGACTTCGCCCTTTTGACGTACCTCGGTCAGCCGATTGAGAATCCGATGCGACAAGGCAATCGGCAGCGGCATGTACTCTTCGGTTTGGTTGCACGCGTATCCGAACATCAGCCCCTGATCGCCCGCGCCGTCAGCGTCGACTCCCTGAGCGATGTCCGGACTCTGCTGATGCAGCCGTACGTCGACAGTGCAAGTGTCTGCGTTGAAGCCGATGTCGTCGCTCGTGTAACCGATGTCCCTCACGGTGTCTCTCGCGACCTTTTCGTAGTCGACCTTTGCGGAGGAGGTGATCTCGCCGGCAAGTTGCAGGAAGTCCGTCGTACACAACGTCTCACACGCAACGCGAGACTTCGGGTCCTGTGCCAGCAGTGCATCAAGGACGGCATCGGAAACCTGATCGGACACCTTGTCCGGATGCCCCATGCTCACGGATTCGCTGGTGAAGATAAAGCTGGACATAATCTGTTTCTGCGGGAAAAGGTGCAAGAGGTTTGTGACAACCGGTCTGACTCATTCGCCGATCATCGAGTGATCGAAGATTCTAGTTCCCGCTCCTGAATGTCACAACCTCCGTCTCTGCTCGGCTGTGGGGCGCCTTCCTTTCGTCGGGGGAGGCGTCGTGTATACTGAGAATGAACACTGGTCCTGTTAACTCCAACCGATCGCCTGACGTCGCCGAACCGGGTCAAACCGCAGGCTCCTGCCAGTTATGAACAATCATCGAGTTCTCTGTTTCGCCGTTGTCACATGGCTGCTGCTTGCAGGCACAGTCATGGCCTGTTCGGTGCCCGTTTTTCGATATGCTCTGGAGCATTGGCGCCCCGACTCGTACGTCGCTGTGGTGTTCCATCGTGGTGAGTTGTCTGAAGATCAGCAGGGATTCATTGCTTCCATTCAGCCGGGCGAGAACTCCGAGCAGGAGGGAGCGAACATCGTTGTGCAGACGGTCGACCTCGACGCCGAACCGGACGAGGCACTCATGGAATTGTGGAACGAACAGGAGACCGAGACATTGCCCTGGATCACGGTCAAATCGCCTCTGAAACAGGGGCCTCCTCAGACCGTCTGGGCGGGCGAGCTTTCTGCAGAGACGTCGTCTGCCGTGATGCACTCGCCAGTACGAGAGCAACTTGGCAAGCAGTTGATCAACGGCGACTCTGTCGTCTGGGTGTTTCTCAACAGTGGCGACTCGTCAGTCGACGATCCTGCATACGAACTGTTGCAGGCAGAAGTGACACGCCTCGAGCGTGAACTTGAGTTGCCCGAGATTGAAGATGCTGACTTCGACGAGTTGTCGCTCGACCCGGATGCCCTGAAGCTCAAGATGTCGACGCTGCGAGTCTCACGCGATGATGCGGAAGAGAGGTTTCTTGTCGATTCGCTGTTGCGGGTCGAGCCGGACTTGATGGACGAGCCGTACGTAAGTCAGCCGATGGCGTTTCCGGTGTTCGGTCGCGGTCGGGCGCTGTACGCACTCGTCGGCGACGGCATCACAGCGGGGACGATTGAGGAGGCGGGACAGTTCCTCACCGGCGCCTGTCAATGCACAGTGAAGGCGCAGAACCCCGGTGTCGACCTGCTGATGCCGATCGACTGGGACAAGCACATTAGCCCTGCACTGCCATACGATGACTCGCAGCCCGAACTCGCCGGTCTCGGGTCGTTCGCTCCGGTTGAATCCGATGATGACGCAACCGATTCGCACGCCGAAGCTCCGGTCCACGCTGCGCTCGATCACACTGCAACAGATAACTCAGTCGCTGCTCAAGAGTCCGACGCGGTTGTGTCGGGCGGGCATCACGACACGACGACAGGCGAGCCAGTCGCCGATGGTTTGTTTACCGCCAAGTCGGCCACTTCGATGAACGACGCATCGGCTCAGGCAACATCATCGTCGCTGACCGGCAGTGTGTTGCTCGTGGTGGGACTGCTCACCATGTGCGTCGTTGTGGCGACCATCGTTCTCATTCCTCGATCAAGGTAGGTCACCATGAGCGTCTGGCGGCTGATGCTACGTGAGATTCGGCATCGCAAGGTCAACTTCGGCCTCGGAGTCCTCACGGTTGCGGTGGCCATTGCCTGTCTTGTCGGGGCGCAATCACTGTTGCAGGCAGACCGCGTCATCACTCAACACATTCTCGCTGACCGGCAAGCGGAGGTCGAAGGGGCCATCGCGGAGAAGCAGGCGGAGGTCGAGAAGGCCGGAGCCGAACTCCAGGATGCGATGCGGAAACACATGCTGGGCCTCGGATTCAATGTGCTTATCCTGCCCGAGGATCAGGAACTCAGCGAGCTCCACCTCGGCGGCGGATTGACAGCGACCATGCCCGAATCGAACGTCGACAAGCTGGCCAATTCCGAGATCGTCACGGTCAATCATTTGCTTCCCAGCGTCAATCAACGCATTCACTGGGGGGAGCGTGACATGGACATCATCCTCGTCGGCACGCGAGGCGAAGTGCCCATTATGCACCGGGGGATGAAGAAACCTCTCCTCGAAGCCGTCGCTCCGGGGAAGATGGTCGTCGGTTATGAGGTCCATAGGAAACTCGGCCTCAACGAGGGAGACGCCGTCACGCTGAACGGCGAGGAGTTCACGGTCTCGACCATGCATCCGCAGCGAGGCTCGCAGGACGACACGACCGTTTGGATCGATCTCGCGCAGGCACAGGAGATGTTGGGACTGCAGAATCTGATTCATGCGATCCTCGCGCTGGAGTGCGACTGTGCGGGTGATCGCATCTCGGTCATTCGTGAAGAGATCGCCGGGATTCTGCCGGGAACACAAGTCATCGAACGCTACTCACAAGCACTTGCCCGGGCCGAAGCTCGTGGTTATGCCAAGGAGGCGGCTGACGAAGCACTAGCGAGAGAGAAGGCAGCAGGCGAGGAACGACTCGCACAGGAAGCGGCCGGGCGGGCAGAGATCGAACAACGTCACGCGGGCCTCGCCGCCGTGTTGGTGCCACTGGTTGTCGGTGCCTCCGCCTTGCTCATCGCTCTGCTCTCATACGTCAATGCTCGCCAACGTCGAGAAGAGATCGGTATCCTGCGCGCGATCGGACTCAAAGCCGGTCAGATCATGATCGTGTTCCTGTCGAAGGCGTTCGTCATGGGACTCATCGGCGGCGTGATCGGTGCGGTGCTGGGACTGGCCATCTTGACCTTCCAGAGTGAGTCACCGTTGCCGGTGCCTGTGAGCGAGATCGTCCGTTCGGGTCCGGTCACCTCAGCATTGGTATTGGCGATTGTGCTGGCTCCGGTGCTCGCCGGCATCGCGAGTTGGTTACCCGGACTCATCGCCGCACGTCAGGACCCGGCCGTCGTCCTGCAGGGAGATTGAAGTCGAGCATGCTGGAACTGAACGACGTCAAGAAGACGTATCGCGGCGCATCGGGCCCGGTCACCGCAATGAATGGGGTGACGCTTAAGCTCAACGCTGGACAGTTTGTCGCGGTGCAGGGACCGAGCGGATGTGGCAAGTCCACACTGTTGCTCACTGCTGGCGGGCTGATGCACCCCGACGGTGGCAACATCCGCATCGGCGACGTCGACCCGTATTCGCTCCCCCCCGACAAGCGTGCGACGTTTCGTGGAGAGAGAATCGGATTCGTGTTTCAGCAGTTCCACCTTGTTCCGTATCTCAGCGTGCTCGACAACATCCTTGCCGCTGCACTGGCAACAGGGACGTCAACAAAAGACTCTGTTCGCACCAGGGCGAACCAACTCGTCGATCAGTTCGGCCTTTCGCATCGGGTTCATCACGTTCCCAACTCACTCAGCAGCGGCGAACGTCAACGGACGGCACTCGCGAGGGCATTGCTCAACGAACCATCACACCTTCTCGCCGACGAACCGACCGGCAACCTCGATCGCGAGAATGCTGACATCGTCCTTGATGCAATGTCCGATTTCGCTTCTGCCGGAGGAACGGTCCTGCTCGTCACGCACGACGAACTCGCTGCATCGCGAGCCGGGACGGTTCTCAACATGCGCGACGGCCAGATCGCGTAGCGTCGCCAGACGGCGGAGCGTGCAACAATCAACGTCCATTCGCAATCCGGCTTCTTGAGAATTCGGGCGACCAGGTTCTGCAACCATTGATTCGCCATGTGACGTAAGTGGTCGTTGATTGAATGTCCCCGGCAACTGGTCTAGATTGAAGATTCGCCCGCCCGACCGGTTTGCTCCGATATTCGCTGTTACGAACCCATGCAACGAATCACCTCAATTGATACCCGTCCGCGCCTCCGTCGATCCGGAAGCGGGAGCCGACTTGGGGTGCTGACGGTCTGCGCGCTGGCGATCATCGGTCTGTCGATCGTGCTTTTGAGCCGCGATACTCCTGTCACATCGAGCGACTCTAACATTCTGACGATGTACACGGCAGCCGGCATGCGGATTGCCGTCGAGGAAATCGCAGAGCAATACCAACAGGAGTCCGGGACCAGCATCGACTTGCAGTACGGCGGATCGAACACGCTGCTCAATCAGATGCAGGTGAACGGGTTCGATACAGCCGATCTGTATCTTGCTGCGGACGACTTTTACACGGACAAGGCGGTCGAACTTGGACTGGCGGCGGAGGTGCTTCCGATCGGACATCAACGCGCTGTCATCGCGGTTCGAAAGGAGAATCCCAGGGGGATCGCGTCGCTAGCTGACCTGTTGAAAGACGGCGTCTCGATAGCTTCTGCAAATCCGGATCAGGCGGCGATCGGGAAGGCGACGAAGAAGCTGCTTGAAGCGATTAGCGTCGACGGCACGACACGATGGCAGCAGTTCGAGGACGCTGTCACCGAGCATGGAGTCTTCAAGCCGACCGTCAATGAAGTGGCGAATGACGTCAAGATCGGTGCGGTCGATGCCGCCATCGTATGGGAAACGACCGTCGCCATGCCGCTGTACCGAGATGAACTCGTCACGATCGATGTGCCCGAGTTGAACGGCGACCCCAACCTCATCAGCGTGGCTGTGCTTAATTCGTCGAAACAACCGACCGCGGCACTCAAGTTTGCGCGGTACTTGACTGCTCGAGACAAGGGCCTTCCCATCTTTGCAAAGTATGGTGCACGGCCGGTTGAAGGAGACGTGTGGACCGAACATCCGAAGATGAACTTCTTCTGCGGAGCGGTCAATCGTCGGATTGTGGAAGACGTCGTCGCGAGGTTCAGCGAACGGGAAGGCGTTGATATCAACACGAACTACGACGGCTGCGGCATCCTCACCGGACGGATGAAGACCATCGAGGGTCAGAAGCCTGAGCTTGGATTCCCCGACGTTTATCTCGCCTGTGACGTGTACTATCTCGAAAACGTCCGTGAGTGGTTTCAAGAAGCAGCGAACATTTCTGACGTCGAAATCGTAATTGCAGTACCCAAGGGGAGCGATCGCGTACGGTCGCCGGACGATCTCATCAAGCCGGGTGTTCGCGTCTCGATTGGACAGCCGGACCAATGTACGATTGGTGCGCTGACGCGTCGCATGCTGCAGGCGGAGGGGATCTATGATCAGTTGATCGAAAAGCAGAAGCAGTCAGGGGAGGTCGTCGTCGAGAAGTCTTCCTCGGCACTGCTGATTCCCGACGTGGTGACCGGAAATGTCGATGCGACAATTGCCTACATCACGGATGTGTTGGCGAACACCGATGAAGTTGACATCGTCCGTTTCACCTCGCCGCTGAATCGGGCTGTGCAACCATTCAGCATCGCCAAGTCGAGCGACCACAAGTATCTGGCGAGGAGACTGTTTCGAGAGATCGTCGCCTCTCCCAAAGCATTTGAAGATGCCGGCTTTCACTTCCGACTGGCGGACGACGGGACACCGCATTCTCCGGAGAGTGACACCCCGTGATGAGTGCACCTTCATCGGAGAGCCCGGAGCAGCGGGAGTTTGGACGCCGCCGAAGCCCGGAGTCGATCAACCTCTCAAACAGACTCTTCTACACGTGCCTGTCGATCATCGGCGGGACGTATGTACTGCTGATCGTCGCGATGCTCTTCGCGGATGTGGCGTACATGGTCGATCGGACGCTGACGGCAAGTGAAGATTCGCCGACCCCCTGGCTGACAGCGATCGTCGAGAATCCCATCTCGAAGGCGATGGGCGATCCGAAGATTCGCTACTCCACCTGGTTGAGCCTGATCTCCTGCACCCTTGCTGCCGTGATTTCTGTGATCGTCGCCGTGCCGATGGGCTACCTGCTCTCGCGGCATCAGTTCCCCGGCAAGCGACTGCTCGATGCGGTTCTCGATATCCCGATTGTGTTGCCGCCGCTCGTCGTCGGGCTCAGCCTGTTGATCCTGTTTCAGTTTCCGCCGTTCGCCTGGATCGCGCGGAGTGTTGTGTATCGCGTGCCTGCCGTGGTCATCGCACAATTCTCCGTCGCCTGCGCGTTTGCGGTTCGGACGATGAAGTCAACATTCGAACATATCGACCCGCGTTGCGAGCAGGTTGCAATCACATTGGGATGCAGCCGCGTGCAGGCGTTCGACCGAATTGTTCTTCCGGAAGCGTCACGAGGCATGATGACAGCGTTCACGCTCGCCTGGGCACGTGCCTTGGGCGAGTTCGGACCGTTGCTCATCTTCGCAGGAGCGACCCGTATGAAGACTGAGGTTCTTTCGACATCCGTGTTTCTCGAAATGAATATCGGAAACATCGAAGGAGCTGTCGCCGTCTCCCTGATTATGGTTGCTGCTGCGATCATTGTGTTGATCATCACCCGGACGTGGGGTGTGCGCGATGATCGAGTGTGAATGGATCCCCGACTTTCGATGATTAATGTCGACAACATTTCGGTTCGCGCGGGGACGTTCTCACTGAAGAACGTTTCGCTCAGATTACCGACCGGCAAGTACGGCGTTCTGATGGGTAAGACCGGTTCCGGCAAGACGACCATTCTGGAATCGGTGTTGGGTCTGCGAGCCGTGTCCTCCGGTCGGATTCTGCTGGCGGAAGAAGACGTCACGCAGCTCAATCCGGCCGTCCGTGGTGTTGGATATGTCCCACAGGATGGTGCCTTGTTTTCGCACATGACGGTGCAGGATCATCTCGCATTTGCGCTGAGAATTCGCTCCGTCGACTCCGAAACGACGAATCAACGTGTCCATGAACTCGCGGAGATGTTGCAGATCACCGGGCTGCTGAATCGCACGCCGCATGGACTCAGCGGCGGTGAGCGACAGCGTGTCGCGCTGGGGCGTGCACTGTCGTTTCGCCCGCGCGTGCTTTGTCTCGACGAACCACTCAGCGCGCTCGACACGGAGACGCGTGAGCAGATGTGTCAACTCCTCGACAATGTTCGCCGACTTACCGGCGTCACCACGCTGCACGTGACACACAATCTGGACGAAGCCGAGCGACTGGCCGACTGTCTGTTCCGGCTGGAAGACGGTAAAATCGAGGCGACCAGCAATCCGTAATTCAGCATCATGCAACTGAAGATTCGTTACGAAACCCTGCTCAAGCGGGCCGCCGGAGTTGCCCGACAGTCTATTGATGTCGCCGAGACGCAGGACGTCCGCGATATTGTCGGGGAACTGGCATCTCAGGCAAACAACAAGGTCAGGTCGATGCTCGTTGATGCCGCCGGGAACATGCAACCGTCGCTGTTGATCTTCGTCAATGATTGTCAGGTCAACGCGTCTGATTCGTGCCCGCTTTCGGATGGTGATGAGATCACACTCATGTCTCCGATCTCCGGCGGTTGAGCAAACGAACACTGCGTCACCAACCTCCCATTGCACTCATGAGCAAACGCATTCCCCTGACTGATGAAGAACGAGCCGTCTACGAATGGCAGATGTGGGTGGACGACTTTGGTGAGGCGGGGCAAAAGAAGCTTAAAGGGGCATCAGTCCTCATCTCCCGAGTCGGGGGGCTAGGGAGCGTCGTTGCCTACGAACTTGCAGCAGCCGGCATCGGTACGCTTGTGTTGGCTCACGCCGGGAATGTGAAGTCGAGCGACCTTAACCGGCAACTGCTCATGACGCATGATTGGCTCGGCAAGCCGCGTGTGGAGTCGGCGGAGCGGAGATTGAAGGACCTCAACCCGCGTCTCAATATCGTGGCTGTTGCCGAGAACGTTTCTGAGGAGAACGCAGCCGGTCTCGTCGAGCAGGTCGATCTGATCGTCGACTGTGCGCCTCTGTTCGAGGAGCGATTTGCCATGAATCGTCAAGCAGTGCTGCAACGGAAGCCGCTCGTCGAATGTGCTATGTTCGATCTTGAAGCGAGCATCACGACGGCCCTGCCGGGCGAGACGCCCTGTCTGGCCTGTCTGACTCCGGAAAAACCCGCAGCGTGGACGCGTGAGTTTCCGGTCTTCGGAGCCGTCTCCGGTACGGTCGGATGCATCGCAGCGATGGAAGCGATCAAAGTCCTCGCCGGGTTCGGAGAGCCACTCACCGGGAAGATGCTGACGTTCGATCTGCGGGACATGACGTTCAGTCGACGCAGCATTACACGCAATCCCGCGTGCCGTGTCTGTGGCAATGTCGCCTGATCTTCGGTTCGGATTACTGACACGGAGTCATGCGGCGACGTGTTCCGTTTTGACGGTCGCTTTTCCGTTGAGTTCCTCATACATCTCGATCGTCTGATCAAGCATCGTGTTGAGTCGAAACTGCTCGAATGGCGGGACGACCAGCTTGTTCTTGAGCAGCAACTCAACTCTGCCCACCAAGGCTTTTGCATCGCGTAGCGAAACGGCTCCTTCGGGAAAGACCGCATGCAGGATTTCACCGACACCTCCGTGGTCATAACCGACAACCGGGATGCCCATCGACAGTGGCTCAAGAGTCGTGCGGCCGAATGATTCGGGCTTGGTCGAAAGCGATAGCACAACGGACGACACTGCGTAGATGTCTCTCACATCTGATCGATGCCCCAGGAACGTGACGTCACGTGTGAGTCCGAGTTGCTGGACCGAATGACGCACCGCCTGTGCGTATGGCTGTCGTCGTGGATCTTCGTCACCGACGATCACACCGTGAACCGCATGTCCACAGGACTTGAGCGCCGCGATCAGGTCCACGAAGTCAAAGTGCCCCTTCAGCCGGGTGATGCGCCCAGCGAGTGTGAGGAGTTGTTTGCCAGAGCACTGCGGGTAGTCGGTCGACCACTTCGCGTGCCATTCCTGCGACGGTGTATACCCTCGCGGAAACTCGGTCGGGTCGACACCTCGCGGAATCAAGCGAATCGTCTTTGTCGGCACGTCTGGATAGTTCTCAGTGATGTAGTTCCGAATTGTCTCGGAGACGGCGACGACCTGCTCGCCCCGAGTCATAATGCGACTGAAGCGATTGACCGAGTACAGTCCATGAACCGTTGTGACGAATCGCGGTCGCGAATGAGCCGGAAGGGTTTGCCATGCCAGCCGTCCAATCCATGCCGGAATCCGTGAGCGCGCATGCAGCACGTCGACCTTCTGCTCTCGAATGAGGCGACGCAATATGGGAACCTGTAACAGTGACATGGGCGACTTTCGGTCGATTCGGCAGGTGATGTGCTCGCTGCCCGCGGCGATCAATGGCCCAACCATACGGCCGCCAGCCGAGACGACGATCGACCGATGACCTCGGCGGACGAGTTCGTCAGCAACTTCCAGTGTCCCCCGCTCAACGCCACCACTCTCCAGGGCGGGGATGAGTTGCATGACTGTCATTGACTCGCGATACATGCGTCTCTCAATTGGATAGGTGTGAAAATTGATGGTGTTGCTAAATGTCATCAGGCGGCATCGAGGAGTCGCGAACAGACGATCCCGGCACAGCGATCCGCCTCTTGCAGAACGCAAGGTTGTCGATGTTTGAATTGAGATTCCATCCACTCTGCAAACGGAATCACGACACGCGACTCAGCAAGTCGGTCGACGCCTCGGATCACGCGGCTGGTCCTCCGTCGGGGTACGTGCAATAGGCCGACGTCGGCATTTGCAGAAAGAGCCTCGTAGACCATCGAAACGCTGTCCTCTGTGACGAACACCGTTCCCGCTGTGGTGAGTTGCTCTTCGACCCATCCGGTGGGAGTCTCCGAGGCCGGGATGATCGTGATGTTGCTGTAAGATCGACCCGCCAATCGTGGGAAAAATGTTTCCGGAGTGCGGCGTGACGTCGTCAAGGTCCACTGAGTCTCCGCCGATGCTCCCACAATCTCTCGCACCTGCGAGTCGATTGATGAATCATCCCAATCGTGATGCTTCGAGGGTCCGCCGATGAGGAATAATCCCCGCTGAACATCTGGTGTCGATGCCGGTTGAACCGAGTTGAGAACGCCACAGGTGCGGACGATATGGACGTCGTCATTATTGCCTTTGCGTTCGCCGAGATCGTGGTCCGGGATAAGGCACAAATCGAACCAGTTCGCGGGGAGTGACGGACGCATCAGCAGGACGACGCGTCCCCCTCTGGAGCGGCGCACCGACAAGGCTGCCGCATGAGTCGCTTGCCCCGCCGCCAGAATGAGCTTCGGGCGAGGCAACGCATGCCCGAGTGACGATCGCCGTGTGATCCAGTCCCGGAAGCTCTCCCATCGCGACGGAACATCAAGCCAATGCACATCAATGTCCCGGCGTCGTTCCAGGGCCGACACGAGTCCGCGCAGCTGATTCGCGTGTCCCGGTTTGCCGTCGGTGAGACACCACACGACGGTCGTGGTCGAGCCATTGATTGAGTACATGCCGAGATAACTCTGTTGAACCTCAGGCAGCTTGACGGTGCGAGCGGGCTTCATAGAGACGTTGATACTCCGGGCAGGTCGCGAGCAGTTTCTCATGACTGCCCGTCGCCACCACGCGACCGTCGTGCATGACCACAATCCGCGTGACGATCTCCAGCAGGCTGTTTGACAGCATGTGCGTGACCATCAGTACGGTGCGATCAACAACGAAGTCCCGGAGCGCCGAGTGAATGAGTGTTTCGCTTTGAGCGTCGATGGCGGAGGTGGCTTCGTCGAGGATGAGCAAGGCCGGGTCACGTAGGATCGCCCGAGCGAGAGCGATTCGTTGCCGCTGTCCCCCCGACAATGCACTGCCGCGTTCCCCGACCGACGTGTTGAACCCATCTGGCAGCTCATTGACGAACGAAGTGACGTGTGCCTTCTCAGCCGCCATCGCGACGTCGTGTTGAGTGGCGTCCGGTTGGCCGTAGCGAATGTTCTCGAAGATCGTGTCGTCGAAGAGAATTGTCTCCTGCGTGACAAGTCCGATCTGACTGCGGAGGTCCTTGAGTTTTGTCTGCTTGATGGGAACACCATCGATCCGAACTTCTCCGCGTCCGGGGTCGAAGAAGCGTGGCATCAGGTTCACCAGCGTCGATTTGCCGCAGCCGTTCTCGCCCACCACGGCGACGACTTCACCCGCAGCGATGGTGAGACACACATCATCCAATGCCGCCCTTCGCATTGCTGATGTTTCCCGGTTGGGATACTGATAGGTGACATTGTCAAACTCGATTGAACGGGATAGTCGCGGCAACGGAGACGCGACTTCGGGATCGACGACCGTCGACTTGCGGTCCATCAGCTCGAGCACCCGTTCCATCGCCGCCGTCGAACTCTTGAGCTTCGAATAGATCGAGGACATCTTGCGACAAGGATCGAGAATGCCAGCGAGGAGAGCATACATGAGAGAAAGCTGTCCAATCCCCATCGGGCTATCTGCGAGGCGAATCTCCCAGATTTCCGTCTTCCCCCGAAGCACCAGATACGCGCCGGGCAACATGGCGACAAACACCGCGAGCAGTCCTAGAAGTTCAGTTGTCGGCTTGGTAAGCGCGTCAATCTGAACAACCCGCATGGCCTTCCGGTAGTATGTCTTGTGCTCCTGATGGAACTGTCGACGATGACGCGGAGCGCCTCCGAATGCGATCACCACTTTCATGCCGACGAACGTCTCTTCCAGCACTTTGTAGATGCGGGACATGCTCTCCAGCATGCGGCGACTGGCCCGCTTGAGCATCTTGCCATACTGGTAGAACACAGAGCCGAGAATCGGAACGAACAGCAGCGACAGCAACGTCAGCCGCCAGTTGACCATCAAGGCAAGAACGATGCACGAAAACGCTTTCAGCGGCTCTCGCACGAGACGACCGCCGAGCAATCCGAGACCAAACGACATCTGTTGAATGTCGTTGGTGAATCTTGACATCAGGTCGGCCGTGCCGTCGGCCGACAGTGTCTGATAGTCAAGCATTAACACCTTACGGAAGCATTGCTTGCGGATCGACATCACGACGAGTTCCACAACGCTCCCGACAAGCACGTCTTGAATGAAAATACAAAGCCCCTTCACTGCGGTCGCGATCAGCAGCAGCACGAGTATCCAGGTGAAGACCTGAAACGCGTTCGTCGGCACATGTGGCATGACGTGGACTTGCAGCCAGTTCATGCTGAAGTGGTGCCAGCGAGCATCACTCAGATCGGCCTCTTTGGAAGCCCGTTTTTGCAGCAACTCGACAATGGCCTCTTCGCTCGGCTCGTCCTGGGTTTCGAGTGTCGCGATCTGATCCTCGATCGTTTCAATCGATTGCTCAATTTGTTCGATTTCGGTCGTGTAGGTGGCAAGCGAATCGTTGACGCTCTGGTGGAGGCTCTCTTCCTCGAACAGCACCTTCACAATTGGCAGCACGGCTGTCAGATTGCCGCCCCATAGCACGGCAACAAGAAGTCCGAACACGGCCGACAACGCGAATTTACGGCGGTGAGGCCAGAGAAAGGGAATCAGACGTGCGAGGCTTTCCACGGGTCCATCCAAGCCTTGTACTTACAGAGCAGTGATGTCGCCCCTCCTGGATGACATCTGTGGCGGGATTAAACCGAGTATCCCTGAATCTGTCCAGACGGATCGAGTTACGGTCGAACTTTGCACATCTGAGGGTTGCTTTTCACCGCGGAGACGCTGAGTCGCGGAGGACGCGCGGAGGGCTTCTTGAGTTTTGCACCCATCTTTGCCGGGATGATGACCTAGATCGAATCATTTTGCGAGTCAGTCATCTGAATCATCAGGGCTCGCTTGAGCTCACGCGATTTGCTGACCTGTGCGAACTCTCCTCGGTTTCTCCAAGACTCCGCGGCTCCGCGGTGAAATCAACTCCTCCTCAGGAGCGACAGCGTGACGCCCGGTAGCCGTACTCAATGGCGAACCATTCAGCGAATCGCTCACGGTCCTGCGAGTTGGTGTTGCGGGTGTCGTTCACGTGGCCGATCTCGTGAATCAGGATGTTGTTGAGATAGAAATCTTTGAGGCAGGGCAGTGTCCAATGCAGTTCCCACATTTTTCCCTGTTGCTCCCACTTGCCACCATACATGCGAGCCTCCGTCATCTGTGAAGGCATCGGCGGACAGCCGTACGTCTCGACCAATGACTCCTCGATCGGGTAGAGATAGACGGTCGATCCCCATTGCAAGCCGTACAATGGCATGAGAGCCCGTTTGCGAGTCATGCGACTAAGCTGCACCACCTCCAACGGCTCCCGAAATCTTGCGGGCAACTGTTCGATGCGGTCTGCAACCTCTTCAGGGGTCACGGGATGAAGGTAACCTTTGCCTGGCGATTCACTGAGAATCTCGATTTCTTCACGATCAAGCGACTCATGCCAGCGTTCTGGTGGGCAGAACGGCTGCGAGTCTCGCTCGCCTCCCAGTCGTCGTCTGGGCATCACTTGTGCTCCGCGACGACGTGCTGCCCTAGGGGGACTGGTGTGCTTGCGTGGCTTGCGAATTTGGCGAGATGGGAAGTTTCGAGGCATCGGGACAGCTCACAGAGGGGAGAGTGGACCGCACTCAAGCGGTGTTTACCTCCGTCATGGTGGCCGGAAACAACTCCCGGCTGCCGTCCGTGACACTCCTTCTCAAAGCGTGGTAATCGAGCTGAAGACCAAGCACCCCATCATACGGACTCAAGTTCGCCGTTGGCAAGAGGATTCATGTAACGTGCTAATGTAGAACACCTTACGAACAATGGTCGCGTGGCAAGTAGGTTCGATCTGAACTCGAGTAATCGAGTCGGAGACTGACTTCACGCCCTTCTTGATCGCACCGATCGCCCGCGAAATGCTGATTCCGTCTCGATTCTCTGTCTGTAACGATGCATGATGAACATCAGGGGCAGGCCCTCGATCACACTTCCCACAGTTCACAATCCACGAACGAAAGGGGTGCCAAGATGCGCATAAGGAATCAAACGCTGCCTGCTCTGCTTGTCCTTGGCATCGTCAGCATGAACAGTCGGTCAGTGATCACTCAGGCAGAAGCGCAGGAAGCGACCGCTAGTGAGGCGGATGCGATTCGGAAGGAATTGATCGCGGCCTGGACCAAGCGGCAGGAAGCATCGTCATCGTTCCGGGTGACTTATTTGTCAACCGAAACAACGACGCTCGAAGGGTTGGCCTATGCTGCGCTGGACGATGTGGCGAAGTTCGAGTTCATGAAGAACGCAATGGAAAACCCGGAAAAAGCCAAGCTCCCGGTGCCCAATGATGCACGGGCGAGAGTCTTCTACAGGACGACTCAATTGACTCTGCAAGGCGAGTTGATGCGGCGAGAGTATTGGCGTGATGCGACTGCGGAAGAACAAAATGCAGCCGCCTCTCATCTCACGCCCGGGGAAGGAAGTAAGGACGTGTTTGTCTCGAACGGACTCGTATCGAGTACAGCCTACACCAGACGACGCAATCGTGATTCTCAAGAATCGTATCGTCGAGTCAACCAGTTTGTCGGCGAGGGTTACGATGTGGCCACGCTCGATAACAAGATACACTTCTGGATCGCGCGCGGCATGCTGCCGGAGGTTCAAAAACAGTTTCCGCTTGAGAGTGAGTCTTCTAATTGACGGGTGAGAG
>JAGQPX010000205.1:0-7573 GCA_020426505.1 Planctomycetaceae bacterium
CGTGATGGCGACTGAATTCCCGGACGGCGTCCGCTCGCAATCTGGGTCGACGGAGTCGTTAAGAGGTGATGGAAACATCGTCTGTCTCACCCACAACCTCCCAGGGCTTCGCCGCTCCGGTTGACGAGCAGCTGTGGCCACGCGCCTTGACCTTTCGCCCCTGTCCGAATAGTGTATCTTGTATTAATGTAGACAGTACAAAAGTGACAAGCATGGCTCGTTGGCGAATCAATGTTGTGACAGGGACGGAAACGCCGATTTATCGGCAGATCATTGATCAGATTCGGCTTGCCGTCGCCACGGGGGACCTTTCTCCGGGGGAAGCACTTCCGACCGTCCGTGGCCTCGCTGAGCAATTGCTGGTCAACGCCAACACAGTGGCCAAGTCGTATCGCGAGTTAGTGCGAGAGGGGGTTCTCGAATCACGGCAGAGCCGGGGGTGCTTCGTTGCCCCGAAGCGTCAGATCTACACGAAGGCCGAACGGATGCGACGGCTGCGAAAGGCGGCCGATGCCTATGTGAGTGAAGCGATCTCTCTCGACTTCACCGCTGACGAGATTCATGCCATCGTTACGAAGTGTCTGGATTCTCATGGGTGGGTATCAGAATCGACGGAGACAGCACCATGACATCAGACTCATCGGCTGAGTGGAAATCGAGTCCTGACTTCGCAATCCAGGCACGTGGTTTGACGCGGTACTTTGGTCGTCGATGTGCGGTGAATCAGCTGTCGATGGATGTGCCACGAGGGAGTGTGTTTGCCTTCATCGGTCGAAATGGGGCCGGTAAGACGACGACGATCCGCATGCTGCTGGGGCTGATGTCACCGACATGTGGACATTCGTCCGTTCTGGGGTATCCAAGCCATGAGTTGCCGCCGAGCGTGCGTGCCGGCATCGGTTATATGGCGGAAGGGCATCCGGTTTATCCCTGGATGCGTGTCAGCCAGTTCGCGACGTTTCAGCGAGGCTGCTATCCGCATTGGAAGCAAACGACGTTCGCTTCGGTGATCGACTACTTCTCCATTCATCCGGATACGAAGTGCGGGGACTTGTCGCATGGCCAGCGAGCGGGCGTGCATCTGGCGTCCACACTGGCGATCGAACCGGACCTGTTGATGCTCGACGATCCGGCAACCGGCCTGGACCCCGCCGCCCGGCGATCGCTGTTGGAAGCGATGGTCTATTTCACCCGAGGCCGCGAGCGGACCATCTTTTTTTCGACACACCTCCTCGACGATGTGGAACGCGTCGCTGACCACGTGGCGATCCTCGATTACAGCGTGCTCCGCGCCGCCTGCAGCATGGAGACGTTTCAGGAACACGTGCAGCAATTGAGCGCTCACTTTCCCGGCGAACCACCGCAGCAACTTCCGGACATCCCTGGCCTCTTGCGAGTGACGCGGCACGAACATGACCTCACCCTGATCGTCGCCAATCACAATGGCCGGACAGAACAGGTGTTGGAATCGCTGGGAGCGATGGCGGTCGAGGAGTTACCGCTCAGTCTGGAGGATGCGCTGACCGCCTACGTCGGACGACAAGGGAACAAGAGTCTCATTAGTGGCACGGGGACCGCACCATGAAAGCCATGTTGTGGAAAGAATTTCACGAGAACCTCAAGTGGGCAGCCGTCCCGCTGCTGTTGTTGTTCGGATACATCCTCAACGTCGGGGTTTGCCTGTGTGATGTTTTCTTTCAGCGAGTGATCCTCGTGTGTGCGGTCTTCGGGAGCATATTGGGGATTCTCCAGATGACCTTCGAGTCGCATGGCGACCGGCGGGCACTGTTGTTACATCGGCCGATCAGCCGCACACATCTCTTTCTCGCGAAAGTCCTTTCCGGATCAACGCTGTATCTCCTCGCGATGGGCTTGCCGTTGTTGTACTACCTGGTGACAGACTTCATTCCCGGACGGGTTGTCCCGCAGTTGCCGTTGTCCCATCGTTGGCCGTTGGTTTTTCCTTGGTTCGCCGATGCACTGACGGGGCTGATCTATTACCTCGCCGGCGCATTGGCGGGACTGCGACCGGGTCGATGGTACGGCACGCGTTGTCTGGGATTTCCGGTCGCCTTTCTGGCAACGTTTCTGGCGTGGAATCTGGCCGAGTTTCACGAAGTGCTGATCGCGTTACTCCTGCTTGCCAGTTTGATGGGACTGGCTGTCTGGGGAAGTTTCCTCACAGCCGGCGACACGGACTCGCAACCGCCCCTCGCCAAGTTCGGTCTGGCCTGCACGTTTCTCATCGGACTGAGCATCCTGAGTTTATGGGGCAAGACCACGTTCGAATCATGGATGCTCCGCGACAGGGACAACGATTACTACGCATACCACCAGATCAACAATGATGGGCGCATCCTGATTGTCGAACAACTGGGCAGGAAGCGCATGTGCGTCCGCGACCTTGCTGGTCAGGAATGGGAAGAGTATCGCAACAACAGTCTCACTGAGGCGCTACGGTCTTTGAACAAGATTCGAGCATCGTCAGCCTCCGCGCATTCCGAGGCGGTGCACACGCACGGACGGAGCTATCGAACGATCTTCCGATATTTCGTTCCGGTGTCGAATAGGTCAACCCCCTCCGGTGAAACGTGGTGCTTTGTTCCCACACTGGGGCAACTCGTTGGTTATGACAACGCGAGGCGAGAACCGATTGGCCGCATCGGTCCCGAGGGATTCGTGCCAGCTGGAGAAACTCCGGAGGCGAGGTTTGAGGGCCTGATGGACTATTCGCCGATTCGGACAAACCCGGATTACCTCGTGTTCCCGGGAGGCGTGTACTCGGTCGATTTTCAGCAGCGACATTTGCTGACCATCTTTACTCCCGAAGCCGGAGAGGTCGTGCAAAGCGCACGCGACTGGCGAGACGATCGACAGCTTGCGAACATCGTGATTGATCGGGAATCGATTCCGGGTGTGGAAACCTACCGACGGAGTCACACTGAAGACTTCGAACAAATCGTCGTCGGCACAAATCGAGCCGTCTACCTTCTGGATCAGCATGGAAACAGAGAACTCGTCTTCCCGGTGAAGCACGATACCCGCAGCTACATGACGAGTCTCAATCGGCTTGAGAACCCCGATCGGTATGCCGTGCACTACAGCCCATCCTATTCTCTGGGAATGGTTCCACGCATGACGATGGAATCGTACGTGATCGAATACTCGATCGATGGTCACGAACTGTCTGAGACCACCCTCCCTGCTCTGCCCTCGCATCGCGGGCTGCCCTATCAACCCTGGTTCGGCGGGCTGACGTCGCCCGCAG
Organism: Planctomycetaceae bacterium; assembly: GCA_020426505.1. Lineage (GTDB taxonomy): Bacteria > Planctomycetota > Planctomycetia > Planctomycetales > Planctomycetaceae > JAHBXU01. The sequence continues at coordinate 3,269 of JAGQPX010000205.1, forward strand.
AAGCGGCGTTTTTTCTGCTTTCGCTCGGGGACCTCCTCGACAGGACAAAACTCAGTCCACAGCAAATCGGAACGAAGTTTCAATACACCGTCAACGAACAGATCTATCGGATTCTGCCTGCTGTGCTCGACGTGTCAGAGGGCTTTAAGAATTTTCGACTACAACTTTACATCCTCGGGCTTGCCTTCAATGCTTTGCTTGGTGCCGTCATTTGCCTCTGGTTGTCACGCCGATTCGGGATCACCGGGATGCCGATGGTGCTTTGGCTTGGTTGTGGACTGCTGTTCGGGGTGGTCGGCGGGTTGATGATGGCCTGCATCCACGAGTGGCCGGCGCGCATCTCCTGTCCGAAGTGCAACAAACGCCGACTGGTGACACGCGAAGACTGCGAACACTGCGGCGCTCCTCAAGCCGCGCCCCCCACAGACGGCACGGAAGTCTTCGCCACAACCGCAGTCGCATTTTGATGTAGCGACCCCACGCAGGCTGGGAGAGCCGACAGGCGTATCCCAGCAACGACAGTGTGGCCGGGCGCGACGTTCGCTTTGCGCAACGAGTTGGCCGCATCCAACCGGCAACCGTGGCTACCCGCGTGAGAGCGAGCTATGATCCGGTTGTCTGCGTGGAGTTTCGATGACTCAACGTTGACCATCGTCTCACGTTGCAACATCAACTACACATCTTCGTCTCCCGATCACAACGAGGCTCCCCATGCGGTTGTTCGCCCTGCTCATTATCAGTGTCTCGTTCGCAGTTCGTGCGGAGGCACAGGTGACTCTGCAATTCAAACTGGCCGAGGGGGACGTCATTCGTCAGGTGATGACCCAGGAGATGGTCTCTTCCTCCAATTTCCAGGGACGGGATGTGTCATCAGAGATGAAGCAAATCGCGCATCTCGAACAGCGGATCGGTGAAGTGGCGGAGACCGGTTCAGCACAGGTGCTGCAAGAGATCACACGCATGCAGATGTCGATGAAGATGCCGTTCGGGCAGTCCTTTGAGTACGACTCCGACGGCGAGAATGACCAGGTCCCCGCCATGTTTGGGGATCTGATCGGCAAAATGGTCGGAGCCGAATTCCAGGGAACGCTGGCACCCACTGGGAAGATGACCGATATCACGATTTCCGAAGAGCTCAGGGACGCCCTGAAGAAGACGCCGGGGAATCCTTTCGGTGCCGGGAAGGATGAGGATGTGTTTCAACAGATCATGTCGCAGTCGTCTGTGGCCTTCCCCGACCATCCCGTGAAAGAGGGTGACAGCTGGTCCGACGAGATCACCATGAAGATGCCCTTCGGCGAGATGCAGGTCGACCGCACCAGCACGTACCAGGGAACCAACGATGACGGCCTGCATGTGATCGACATCTCGCTGGAGATGACCGTCAAGCCGGGCGACAATCCGCAGATGAAACTCTCGATCAAAGACAGCACCGCTTCCGGAAAGCTGTTGTTCGACAACGAAGCCGGGCGGATCGTCAACCTGGATTTGAAGCAGACAGTCACCATGGAAATCTCAGCAGCCGGACAGCAGATCACCCAGGAGGTTTCCACAACCACAAAACTGGTCGCCGACAACGGAGAACGCACCTCACAGTCTGCAGAATAAATCCACCCACGAATGCGTTTAGGAACTCTCCTCTCCACAGAGTTCTCGAAGGTGAGAGATGCTTTCGGAGACCGCGTGGTTGATGATCTCTGACGGCGCTGTCCATGTCTCCAACGCCTTTTCTGCAACTCTGAGTTCCTGCCGGGCCTCATCGATGCGACCGGACTCTGCGAGGGCCATTGCATAGTCCGTCACATGAACGACATTGAGCGGGATCGTGCTCCTCATCTTTTTCAAGAGTGGCAGGCTTTCTTCGACTCGGCCAAGTTTCCACAAGGGAATCCCGCGGTTCATCTCGTACAGGGACGGGTTGTTGTCGCGCAGCATCGCCTGATCGAACGCATCGAGGGCCTCCTGCCATTGCGAGTCTTCACAGTAGAACGTCCCCAGCAGATTGTACTGCACAGACGATGCGTTCCCCTGGGCAACGATTTCTTCAAGGTGTTCGATTGCTGGGTGCAGTCCTTGCTGTTGGTAGATCTCCAGCGCCTCGGTCATCTCCCTTCTTCCCTGACTGAGAAAGTAGAACACCCACATCAGCACAACAATGAATGCGCAGACGGCTGATGGAGCAGCAAGCATCGACAAAGCAAATTGCAACCTACCCGGTTGTTCCTGCATGAGCATCATGATGCCACAAGCTGTGAAGTAGGTGACCACCATCACGACCAGGCTGCTATTCCGAAAGGCTTTTCTTCCTCCCTTCGGATCACCATCTTCTCCCAGTCGATTACTGGCTTCATTCACCATGAAGAGGTAACGCCGCCATCGAGAATTCCACGCGAGGAATCCGAAGATGACGCTGTAGCTCACCGCGATCCAGACGAGCAACGCTGTCTCAACTCTCCCCATCACTCATACCTTCCGAATGAATTGCTCCGTAGGGTGCCCCAGAATGCTCGCAATCTGGGACGACGGAGTCGTCAAGAGGTGGCAGGCTTGACGTCTGTCCCTCTCATGACCTCCCACGGCTTCACCGCCCCGGTTGACAAAGAAACGTGGCCACACGCGAACCCCGGTCAACGTGTTTCAACCTGTTGATCGAGACTCCTCAAATTCACCCCAAAGTAACGGATGCTGCATCAGGAAATGGTGATTGTCCAAAGCTTGCGCAATTCGATCTTCCTTGATTCCAACATGACGCAGCAGAAGAATACGGACAAGCATGACGAGTTTTTCCGTCGCCCACCAAAGCGGAGCATTGTCGAGCGCCTTCTCACGAAGATCATCCCCGTAATGTGTCAGAAAGTTCCGTGTGTCAACTACTCCGTTTGTGAATCGCTTTGCATCCTTGAAGACGTGACGGTGCAACTCGGATGGCAGTTCCTCCAGAGAGTTCGACAGACGTTTGCGAAGTGAAAGCTCGTTGCCGTACCGAATTCTGTTCTTCAGGCTGCTGCGATGATCTGCACCGACGGTCGTCGGTATCGCCTCTTTGAGAACCTTTGCAACTTGCTGATCATAAATCTGTTGGTCCATATATGTCGATTCTGTGGTTGCCCGGCTGAATGCTTCAAATGCCTGAGAAGCCATCAGAAAACATGGCTCCAGTCGGTCCGTTCCTGCGTCGGCTTTAGTCCGCGAGGCAAGAAACATGTAGACCGAATTCATCAATGTTTCTGAAGCAGAAAACCAGTTATTTAGAATTGTCTGGAAGTTTTCGCAATCGGCGAAGTGGATCAAAACATCATCTCGGTGAATATTCAGCTCCCGCTGGCGAATTACTTTCCAAAGCACGGAAAGACTCTCCTCACTACTGTTGGGAACAAGTTCAAGCCATTCTGGCTTCACAAACTGGTCCGTCAGAAGTGTCAACAATTGGCAGAGTCGCCAACTCGTTTTCAGGCAGGGATCGAAGCACTGTGGAGTGTCAAATCGGAACAACACATGACTTTCAATTCGTAGAGTCGCTGAATTTCGATCTTGCCTGACATTGGGATGAGAACGTATCTCCATTTCAGATCCGACTGCATCGATCTGGAACGACTTCGGTTCTGGAGCTTTGCACTCCGCGGTTATTCCCCGTAGCTTTTTTTCGACAATTTCACGACGAACATTAATTGCCGGAGTGTTCAGGAATCCATCAAGGTGACGACATCCGATAGCGATTGATCGAAACTCAGACTCTTTGTCGACATGACTCCCGACGAAGACGAAACCTGCCGAGCATTTTGTTTCCGTCAATCCGCCGTTGGAATGGATTGTTCGCCCTTGAATTATGGCGTCCTGAAGTGTGAACTTCCGGCCATCGGCGAACCCATATATCGTTGTGATCCTTTCAAAGTCACGACTGGCTACCCCTGAGTCTGCCGACATGTCTGCGAAGCCGCCAATTAGAGTCAACTCAATCTCAGTTGGGGAGTACGTCAGAATGCCCTGCACTGCTTTGTCAGAGTGGTCTGGCAACCACCATTTTCCTGTGACTTGGAATGGCTCGTCCAGTAAAAGCGTGTTTGGCATTGTGTTCTTTTCTCCCCGTGTAGCCAGGTAGGGTGCATCAAACGAAGTGGAATTCACCAATATAATTATGGTGCATTTCGCGATGTTTCATGCACCCTACCCCTACGGACTTCACACCCTGCGAATAAAATGCTCGGCGTAACTCCTCACCTCCTGGCCATTGAGTACGTGGAATGTTCTCAACTGTCCGACCGTCTCCTGCGAGAAGTGGGCGAGGGGGACGTGGACGAGGCGTTT
>JAGQPX010000205.1:7637-38056 GCA_020426505.1 Planctomycetaceae bacterium
GTGCAGGCGGCGAGGAGCAGGCGTTCCTCCAGCGTGTCTGCCACGTCGAACTGCCGGTCGCGCCAGATGTCTTCGATGGGGCGTGGCGGAAACAGGAACATGGCTCCGCCGTACGTCGCTGAGGCGATGCCCGGACCGATCACATCGTCGTGAAAGTCGGTCGCAAACAGGCTGAGCGTCGACTCGTCGTGATGCTCCGCGAACCAGGTGATGCGCCACGGGTACTCGCGGGGGTCTGCGGGCGAGTCGAACAGCATGACCACGCAGTCGAGGTTGCCGCGCGACGGCGGGACGACCTTCACGTACAGGTCGCCTGTGTGCCAGTTGCGAAGCGTCTCGCGGATGTCGAGGCCGTCCTTGAGTGACGTCGTGAACTTCTCACTGTTGGCGAGGTCCTGCCCCATGATGGACAGAGCATGATCCTTCACGTGCGTGCGGAAGCGTTCGATCTTCTCGTCCTCCGGCGGCCAGCTGCACTGACGAAACGGGTTCCACGCCATGCGGAACTTCTCCCGGTCCGGTTTCGGCGGACGTCGGGTGAGTTGCAGGTTCGTCCACGTGACGGGCGGACCGGGCAACCGCGACTTCATCTCGACGACATCGCCGTCCGGCAACTCGGCACGATCGATGCCCATGGAGAGGGTGGCGAGTGGTGAGTCGTGAGTGGTGAGTGGGTCGTTAAAGGTCGAGGGAGAAGTGTCTGTGGATCCTTCAACTTTCGACATTCGACCTTCGACCCCGGAGGGATCGTACTCGCGGACCAACTCGGCCAGATGGATCGCGAACGGATCGCCGGCCAACTGCTGAGCGGCGACGATCAGCGAGTAGAAGTCGGGCGTCAGTCGGCGGTGAATGAGCGACAGGTTGCGAACATACTTCAGATACGTCCGCAACAACTGCGGCGAGATGCGTCGGGCCCGTTTGCCGAGGTCGTCGCGGTAACGATCCCGCGTCGCCAGCAACAACTGCTTGATGCCATCGACGGTGAGGTTCTCATCATCATCCAACTCAGCCCGCGCCCGTTCGTACAGCCCGGTGATGAACGGCATCTCGCCGAGCAGGAACAACAGCGTGCGCGGATTGACCGCGTGGATGGACGTGGGTTCGACGTCATCGTCGGAGGGTGGATGGAGAGCGGAGAGCGGAGAGGCGAGAGCTTCAGTATCGTCGGCCCTCTGCTCTTTGCTCTCCCCTCTCCTCTCATAAGCGCCCTTCACCCACGGCCAATGGGCGAACTCGCACACGAACAGGATACGCTCGAAGCGTTGCTCCAACTCGGCGAGGCGGGCGGCCATTGTGAGGACGCGGTCTTGTGCTTGTCCTCCCGGGGCGGGGATGCCGGGGAGGATGCCGGCTGCGAACTTCTCGATCGGCAATTGTTTGAGTGCATACGGATCGGGTAACACCGACCCGCGCGGCTGGAACCGGGCCGTCTCCAGATCAACGAACGCCCGCGGCATGTGCTCCTGCATGGCGATCCGCAGCGCCGCGATCACCGGCTGACACGGATCGATCGGCACATAACTGCACGCACGGTCATCATCCTCGTCCTCCTCGAAGTCCGACTCGGGCGTCCACTCGGTCGCAGCGAACGACGACGGCTCCTCCTGCAAGACCGCAGTCACTGACGGCAGAAAGCCGATCGCCCGTTCGACGTCCTCCTGAAACGACCCCGGCAACGGCACAGCCAGACAGTCGAAGTCTTCGCTGAGCATGACCCGCCGCACCTCGATCGCAAAATCGCCACTGCCATGAATGACCGGCAGGACGGAGATGCGTGACGAGAGTTGCAGGAAGGGGTGGGACATGACGCTCGGCGTTCGGGTGTCGGCGTTCGGGTGTCGGATCACTCGAACGCACGGATGATGCTCGAATTGTCGTCGTCGCCGTGCCCCTGGTCAACGAGGGCCTGCAAGGTCTCCGCATGCCACTCGGAAAGAGGTGTGTTTGCTGCCGACGCAGCGGCTGATTCGAGGATGAGATTAACATCCTTGAGATGCTGCCGCAGCCGAGCCTGCGGCGTGAAGTCGCCGGTGAGCATCTTCTCGCCCTTGGTGTCCATCACGGTTGAGTAGGCGGGGGATGCCTTGAGGACTTCGAGGGCTTTGGCGGGAGCAACACCGGTGGCTTGGGCGAACGAGAGTCCTTCTGCGAGCACAGCCCGATTGAGACCGAGGACCAGATTAACGACAAGCTTCATCCGAGCTCCGCTACCACACGGCCCGACATGCATGACCTTCGGGCTGATGGCATCGAAGATATCCTGACATGCAGCAACGTGGGCATCATCACCGCCCACCATGATGAGCGCTTCACCGCGTCGTGCTTGTTCACTCGATCCGGCAACGGTCGCATCGAGGTATCCAATGTTTTGCTTTGCCAGTTGCTGTCCCATTTGTGTCATCTCGTCGGGGTGACCGGTTGTCGTGTCGATGATGATGGTGTTCGCCCCAAGATGTGAACGCAGTTCGTAAATCACACTTGCAGAAATCGACGAGTCGGGGAGCGAGAACAAGATACGGGAACAGTGGCGGGCAACGTCGGGCGCATTGTTGGCAATGCATCCGCCACGTTTGACCAGTTCGTCACATCGTTGAGCATCGAGGTCAAACCCCAAAACGGCGAAACCACCATCAATAAGTCGATCCGCGAGGGCGCTCCCCAGCAAGCCCAGGCCGATCAGTCCGATCGTGTCGTCAGCGTTCATCGCGGTCGAGCCATTTGTGGGTTTCGGGGGGATGGGTGGCGGCGAGGCGCTCGAGGAGTTCGGTGGGTTCCGTTTCGACCTGGAGTAACTTGCGGTGTTGGGGGCGGAGGAAGCGTTCCTCGGTCGCTTGGTCGAACATGGCGATGAGTGGGTCGTAGTAGCCGGCGACGTTGAGCAGGCCGCACGGTTTCTGGTGAATGCCGAGTTGCAGCCAGGTGAGCATTTCGCAGAGTTCCTCGAACGTGCCGAAGCCGCCAGGGAGTGCGATGAAGGCATCCGACAGGTCGGCCATCAGAGCTTTGCGTTCGTGCATCGAGTGGACGATGCGGAGATCGGTGACGCCGTTGTGAGCGAGTTCTCTTTCGACAAGCGCTTCGGGGATCACGCCGATGACTTCGCCACCCGCTTCGAGTGCCGCGTCTGCGAGGACCCCCATCAGGCCGATGTTCCCGGCACCGTAAACTATCCGCAGGCCACGCGAGGCGAGCAACCGACCGAGCTCGCGAGCGGCCTGGGTGTACTCGTCACGTGAGCCAACACTGGACCCGCAATAGACGCAGACGGTTTTCATGCCCTTGTGACTGTTTACTAACCTCGTTGATTCACGTTGGACGTCGGTTTCCGGGAGGGATACCGTCACCGGTGAACTTTCCAGAACGCGTCTCTGCAGTTGGCGCCCACCCAGCTAGATTCTCAAAACTTTCATAACTGATTGGAGAGACGTGCTCGTATTCTTTCCCTGTTTTGCGTTCGTAGGCAGAAGCAGGAAGTGAAAGCAGTGACTCGAACTCCGAGTCTTGCGGCATTGCAGTCGGATCGGCCAAGACGGACGCATAAAAATCACGACCGTTTACGACCACCACGCATCGCGCATACAGAAAGCCGTCGGCCGAGATGTAGTCGTCACCATCATCGGGATCAAGTTCCCCCTTGTAACAGGCTCGACAATGCTCTCGGGTGTCTAGGGCGTAAAGCTTCTCTGAGAGAATGTCATCAAACTTGAAGATCGATTCATCATCTAGCGTCGCGAGTACCGCATATGCTGGTTCCATGACCGCGTCATCGTCACCCTCTTGGTCCCAATTAAAACACTCGATGATATCCCAGAACTTGCTCTCATCCATCTTATGCAGCTCCCAAGTTGACGATACGCATCAGAACACAGCAAAGGAATATCGCCCGTCGATGCAGCTCATGAGGGGGCGCCCCAGTGTTCACTGCGATACTCGCGTCCCAACAGCGCGTTGACCTCTGCGTCCGTGGATTGCTCGGTTTCGGGATTGAAGTCGAACGAGCGATTGAGCCGGGTGCCGATGTTGGCGAGGTGCGAGAGCGAAGCGGAGAGGTGGCCGGTGTGGGCGTCGGCTCGGAGTTCGGCTTTGCCGCGGATGGCGTCCATGAGGTTGCGTTGGTGATCGCTCACGCTGCCGCCGAGTGCGCCTTCCGGCTGTCGGTCGACCTTCTTGTTGCGTCCGGCCCATAGTTGGAACTTGCCTCGCTTGCTGAGGAACATGCGTCCGTCAGTGCCGAGAAACTCGACGCCGTTGTCGACGTTCTCGGGGTAGTTGGTCGACCAGAGTCGCAGTTCGAAGATGAGTTGCTTCGTGCCGAGGGTTGAGTCGCCGCTGGGATACTCGAAGACGGACGTCAGGGTGTCCGCGAATTGCTGATCGTCGTCGTGGACGTACTTGCCGCCGAGGCTGGAGACGCGGGAGGGTTGCGTGTCGACGCCGAGGCCCCAGCGGGCGACGTCGATTTCGTGCACGCCATCGTTGCCGGCGTCTCCTGTGCCGAAGTCGTACCACCAATGCCATGTGTAGTGATGGCGGTTCTTCTGGAAGGGAACCATCGGTGCGGGTCCGATCCAAGTGTCGTAGTCGAATCCGGGGGGCGGATCGCTCGGTTGTTCACGTCCGATCGGTCCCCGGAACTGGACATCCCAGGCGCGGGCGACCATGACCTCGCCAATGACGCCATCGCGAAGCATCTGGATCGCTTCCTGTTGACCTGCACTGCTGCGCGTCTGCGTGCCGTGCTGAACGAGTTTGCCGGTTCGCTTTTGAGCTTCGACCAGCATGCGTCCTTCGCGGATGTTGTGCGAGCAGGGCTTCTCGACATAGACGTGTTTGCCCGCCTCCAAAGCGAGCAACGCAGCCGGCGTATGCCAATGGTCAGGAGTCGCGATGGAGACGATATCGACGTCCTTGTCATCAAGGATCTGCCTCAGATCGCTAACCGGCTTGGGGTTCGCTGCCTCTTTGACCCCCTCCGCCAATCGGACCTCGTCGAGATCACACACGTAGGCGACATCAGCATTCTCTTGTCCGTCCCAACTGCGGACGTGCGCCCTCCCCTGCCCGCCCAGCCCGATGACGCCGACGCGGAAACGTTCGTTCGCCCCTGCGGCTCTCAGCGGTGCGGTTGAGAGGGCGAGCGCAGTGCCTGCGACTGCTGTGGAAGATTTGAGGAACTCGCGACGTGGAGTGTCCTCTCGACGTGTGGCGGCTTGGTCTGACATGGTCGTTCACCTTGAAAAGAGTCGAGGGTTCGTCGTCATCTCACGTCTCTCAGTGCATGGTGTCTCGCCCGTGGGAAGATGTCAAACCGGCCGTGGGAAGGCCGTCAGAGGGAAAATCTTGAAAACTCATCGACAGGGCTGAAATTGACGGACACGGGCTTTCCAACAATCGGGGAAATTGCAAGAATGAGGCTGTTGAGTCCGTCGCTGACTGTTTTTCAGGTTTGTGGCGACCGGGTTTGATGTGACACTTCAATGAACTGATCAGCCGGGCAGAAGTGACGATCCGCGGCGTGATTTACGAGCGCCTTCGTCACGACGAGTGAATAGCCGAATCCATGTCAGACGGGTCGGTCGAGTTTGACCTCAGGCGGTTGTTGTCCGAGACGCACGTCAGCGAACTGACGTTGACCGTCGTGCCCCTGCTGTCCCCCGATCAAACGCTTGAAGCAGCTGCCGCGGCGATGCGTGAGGTGAGTCATGGCAGTGCGCTCATCTGTCAGGACGACCAGCTCGTCGGCATCATTACCGAGCGCGACCTGTTGAGGCTTGTCTCGAAGAGGACGAGCTTCGACTCGCCCGTCAGTGAGTCGATGACTTCGAATCCGAAGACACTCTCGTCCGACGATGCACTCCTTGATGCTGTTCGTCTCATGGACGGGGGCGGTTACCGCCGCCTGCCGGTCGTCGGTGGCGATGCGTGTGCGGTCGGCATCGTTGATGTCAAAACGATCATGACCTACGTCGTCGAACATGTGCCGGCCACGGTCTACAACCAGGCATCCCATGCGCTGTTGAGCGTCCGACGTGCGGAGGGAGCCTGAAACGGCACGAATTCGATGAACACCCGTCATTCCTTCCCAGCATTGAGTTTTTCCTTCAATCCACCAGATTCATTTTGTCATTCCGCGCCAATGGGGTGCGAATCACAGTTGAGAAATCGAACGGTTCGCTGACGTCACACCTTGATGAGCGACCGCCGAGAGGACAGATCACACACATGTCGACAGGCACCGCCGAAGTCAACGGCAAAGATCTTCAGGAAGTCGAATCCGTCGTCATCCGTTTTTGCGGCGACAGTGGCGACGGGATGCAGCTCGCAGGCACCCAGTTCACCAATGTCTCCGCCGTCTTCGGGAATGACGTGAGCACCCTGCCCGACTTTCCCGCCGAGATCCGCGCCCCAGCCGGGTCGCTCGCCGGCGTGTCGGGGTTCCAGCTCTGTTTTTCGAGTAGTGAGATCTTCACTCCGGGTGACGAGGTCGACACGCTCGTCGCCATGAACCCGGCGGCACTCAAGACGAACCTGCCGGACCTCAAGCGAGGCGGCACCCTCATCGTCAACGAGGACGCCTTTGACAAAGGGAACGTTCATAAGGCGCATTACGATTCCAATCCGCTCGAAGACAACGAAGCACTTGCCGCATACCGGGTCCATAAGGTGCCCATGACGCGGCTGACCCGCGATTCTGTCGAAGGGTTGGGGCTGAGCCAACGTGAGGCCGACCGCTGCAAGAACATCTTCGCACTCGGTTTGGTCTACTGGCTGTACGATCGTGACGCCAAGCCGACCGAGGAGTGGCTGAGCAGCAAGTTCGCCAAGCACCCCTCAATTGCAGAGGCGAACCTGCGGGCACTTAAGGCAGGGCAGAACTACGGGTTCTCCACGGAGACGTTTACTGTTCACTACGAGGTCGCCCCGGCTGAACTCGCTCCAGGAAAGTATCGCAAAATCACAGGGAACGAGGCACTTGCGTTCGGCCTGGCGACAGCGGCCAAACTGGCAGACAAGGAACTCTTTTACGGTGGGTATCCCATCACGCCAGCGAGTGACGTGCTGCACGAACTTTCCCGGCTCAAGCACTTTGGCGTGAAGACGTTTCAGGCGGAAGACGAGATCGCCGCCATCACGTCGGTGATCGGAGCCGCTTTCGGCGGTGCACTCTCCGTCACGGCCAGCAGCGGACCGGGCATCGCTCTCAAGGGCGAAGGCATCGGCCTTGCCGTGATGACCGAGTTGCCGATGGTGATCATTAACGTCCAACGCGGCGGACCAAGCACAGGTCTGCCGACCAAGACCGAGCAGTCCGACCTGTTCCTGTCGTACTTCGGCCGCAACGGCGACTGTCCGATGGCATTGGTCGCCGCTCAGTCTCCTGCGGACTGCTTCGCCATGGCACAGGAGGCCATGCGGATCGCGGTCGAGCATATGACTCCCGTCTTCCTGCTGACCGACGGATACATCGCCAACGGTGCCGAACCGTGGCTCATCCCGAATCTCGCTGACCTCAAGCCGATCAAGGTGCATCACCCCACTGAGCCGAACGCAAACGGCGACGGATATCTTCCGTACCTGCGTGACGAAAACCTCGTCCGGCCCTGGGCGGTCCCCGGCACACCCGGTCTCGAACACCGCTTGGGCGGCATCGAGAAGACCGACGGCACCGGCAACGTGGATTACAATCCCCAGAACCACCAACACATGGTCGAGACGCGGCAACGCAAGATCGATCTCATCGCCAATGACATCCCCGAGCAGGAGGTCTTCGGTCCGGAGAGTGGCGATTTGCTCGTCGTCAGCTGGGGCGGTCCGTTCGGAGCCGTTCGCACGGCGGTTGACCGCAGCATCAAGGCTGGCAAGTCGGTCGCCCACTGTCATCTCCGGTACATCAGCCCCTTCCCCCGCAACCTGGGCGACATCCTGAACAACTACAAGCAGGTGTTGATCCCCGAACTCAACATGGGCCAACTCCGCCACATCATCCGCGGCAAGTACCTCGTTGACGCCAAGGGCTACAACAAGATCCAAGGCAAACCGTTCCTTGTCTCGGAACTCACACATAAGATCGACGAGATGTTGTAGCCCACGGTCGCCAGACCGTGGGAATCCGCTCTCTGGCGAGAGCGGCTACAGACAACTGACAACTGACAACTCACCCCACTTAACATTATGTCCACCACCGACGTTGAACTCCCCGTATTAACCGCCAAGGACTTCGCCAGCGATCAGGAGATCCGCTGGTGTCCAAGGTGCGGCGACTACTCGATCCTCGCCCAGATCAAGAAGGTGCTCCCCACACTGGGCATTCCCAAGGAAGATATCGTGTTCGTTTCGGGCATCGGTTGCTCCAGCCGGTTCCCGTATTACATGAACACGTACGGCTTCCACAGCATTCATGGACGTGCCCCGGCCATTGCGACGGGTCTCAAAGTTGCGCGGCCGGAGCTTCAGGTCTGGGTCATCACGGGTGACGGCGACGCACTCTCGATCGGCGGCAATCATTTTATGCACGCCATCCGCCGTAACGTCGATCTCAAGATCATCCTGTTCAACAACCAGATTTACGGACTGACCAAGGGCCAGTATTCCCCGACAAGTCCCCTGGGCAAGCGGACCAAAAGCTCACCGTTCGGCTCGGTCGATTACCCGCTCAGCCCGCTGTCGGTCGCCATCGGCTCGGAGGCGACTTTCGTCGCCCGCAGCGTCGATGTGGATATCAATCATCTCACGATGGTGCTCGAACGTGCGGCCAATCACAAAGGCACTGCCTTCGTCGAGGTCTATCAGGATTGCAACGTGTTCAACTCCGGAGCCTTCGAGTTCGCCTCGAAGAAGGATCAGAAGGTCGAGAACTGCATCTACCTCGAAGACGGCAAACCGTTGATCTTCGGAGCGAACCGCGATAAAGGCATCCGCCTCAACGGTAAGGGCGAGCCGGAGGTCGTCAGCCTCGATGAAGTGAAAGAAGACGATCTGTTATTCCATGACGAGTCCGCGGCCGAACCGGCTCATGCCTTCCAGTTGGCGCGGATGCGTTGGCCTGAGATGCCCGAACCGATGGGCGTCTTCCGCGACATTGAAAAACCAACCTACGATGCCGCCGTGACTCAGCAACTCGACGACGCAAAGGCCAAGAGCGGCACAGGTGACCTCGAAGCCCTGTTCAACAGCGGAGATACCTGGGAAGTGAAATAGACATTGCAAGTTGTGAGTTGGGAAGAGCAAATTGGTCATTGAGATTCAGGATCAGTCGCCATCTTCCAATTGGCAGTTTGCAATTCGCAATTTGCAATGATGGAATCCCATGATCTGTCCTCACTGCGGCCACGACAACATCCCCGGTGCTGACGCCTGCGAAGCGTGCCTCCAGCCGCTTTCCGGTCTTGATCTTCCGGCGAGTGAACTCGAACGGGCCATTACAGAGCACTACGTTCGCACGCTCGTGCCGAAAAAGCCGGTGACTGTCCCCTCCACGGTCACCGTGCAGGACGCGATCGACACGATGGTCGACAACCGCATCGGTTGCCTGCTTGTCGAAGAGGACGGCCAGATCACGGGCGTCTTCACGGAACGGGATGTGCTGAACCGGGTCCTGTCCGACCGTGCCAATCTGGCATCGTCGGTCTCAGAGTTCATGACCGCTTCGCCGGAGACCGTGAGTTTCACCGACTCGATCGCCTATGCGATGCACGCGATGTCGGTCGGGGGCTACCGTCATCTCCCCGTTGCAGGAGAAGCGGGCGATGCATTGGGCATCATCTCTGCACGCGATCTGCTCCGATACCTCTCGATCCGCTTCGCAGACATTCGCGACGCCTCGTGACGCCGCCCGACGACAGAGGTAGTTTAAGCCATGCAGGTGCTCATCGTCGGAAACGCAAAGGCTCCTGAGTTTGCCGAGATTATGGTCGCGCTGCGGTCGCGCCTGCCGCACGATGAGATTCTCTGTGTCGACGCGATCGGTGACACGGCAAATGTCGGATCCACGGAGATCGTTGTTATGCTTCAGCAGTGGCCGGACCAATTCAGCCGGTCAGAGATGCTACTGCTGATCGACCGTTACCCGCTGGCGCGACTCGTCGTTTGTTACGGTCCGTGGTGCGATTCTGACGGCCGCACACGCGATCTCTGGCCGTTCGCAGTCCGAGTTTCGGTCAGCGAAGCGGCAGATCGGCTCACCCGGGAGATCGAAGGAACACTCGCCGGTGAGGCGCCGGTTCCGCTGACGTCGACTCGTGAAGAGGCATTTTCAGCATACTCTTCGTCAATGACGGCATCGATTAACAAGCGGCTGAGAGCGAGCGTCGACACACCAGACGGCGCGACTCGGGACCACATGCGTGCCGTCTTGAGTACATCAGGGCATGAGGTCATTCCGGAGGCGTCACCTGCGAGCGACGTTGTGTTATGGGACGCCGATCCATGGAACGCGGGTGGACGCTCACGGTTGGCATCGCTATTCCCACGGTGTGTGGGCGTTCCGATCATCGCGATGTGCGGATTCCCTCGTGCACATGAAGTCCGCGAACTTCGGGACGCCGGAGTCTCAGCGGTCGTGCCGAAGGTCATCACCAACGAGGCGTTGTTGGAACGACTCAATACGGTTGTTCGACCTGTGCACGAGGAGTCTCCACAAACGACCAACCTTCGTGTCCACGCTGCCGGATGATCGACATGCAAAGGCAGCGACTGTTCCTGATGGTGCTGTTTCTCGTCAGCGGTTGCGACGGAGATGCACCGTCAGCGAAAACTGCCAGTCAATGGGAAGAGCAATTGCGACAGGTTCGCAGTGGCAAGCAGAAGTCCATTCGCGTCACAAACGAAGTTGTCACGAACGAACAATGGCAGGGACTTGCTGATGGTGTGGCATCGCTGGAAACTCTTGATGTCGAAAGGCTGGAGATCGACGATGGCTCATACGAGATTTTGCCCCATCTGCCACTTCTGCGCCAGGTCAGGATTGGCTCGGAAGTCGACGATGCAGCGCTCGAACATCTGTCAAACGTCGCACCGCTGCATGTGATGAACCTGCCGCAGGGGACCTTTACTGATGAGGGGCTCAGGTCACTCTCGACACTTCCCCAGCTGGAGCTGCTGCGATTTCACAGTCCGCATGTCACGGACGATGGTCTTTCACATATTGCCCGCTTGCCGTCGCTGCGGTTCCTGCATCTGATTCGGGTGCCAATCACCGATGCGGGCCTCAAACATCTGGAAGGACTGGATCAGTTGGAGTCATTGTATCTCGACGGCTGCGACTGCACAGACGACGGCATTCTGCAACTCCTGGAAGCACTCCCCGATTTGCACCTCCATCGCGATCAACTTCATCTCGAAGACGATCCGCATGCCCATGAGCATTGAAGGCGATCGGGGGATGTTAATCCCCCGTCCCCCTGAGCGTGGTGAACCTGATACGGTCCGTCGCCAACGCAAAACATCGAACGCACCTTGTTCCGTAGCGTGATTAGACACAGGGGCCTCGCGTCCCCCGCTCGCCCGGCTTTCCCTTGATGGTTATCATCAGTTGATTGATTCAACATAGATGTGAGGATGCCGATGAAGATTGCTGGAGTTCAGATGGACGTCGCGATCGGCGACGTTGAGCGCAACATCGACCGGATGCTGAGGTTTCTCGCTCAGACGACAGCCGAGGGTGCAGTTCTCACGGTTTTCCCTGAGTGTGCGGTGACCGGATACTGCTTCGACACGTTGGCGGACGCCCAGGAATATGCAGAGCAGATTCCCGGGCCGACGACGGAGCGGTTCGTCAAAGCGTGCAAGCAGCACCGATGTCATGTCATCTACGGGACGCTCGAATCAGATGGGGATCGCATCTTCAACGCCGCAGTGCTGGTCGGCCCGAATGGGGTGGTCGGCAGTTACCGTAAGGTCCATCTGCCCTATCTCGGCGTCGATATGCACACCACGCCGGGCGACCGACCCTTCGCCGTGCATGAGGCGGACGGCGTGAACATCGGAATGAACATTTGTTATGACGCTGCCTTCCCGGAGGCGGCACGTTGTCTCGCCCTGCTGGGGGCAGACCTGATCGTGCTGCCCACCAACTGGCCCCCGGGGGCGGAGTGTATGGCGAACAGCAGCATCGCCTCTCGTGCGATGGAGAACGCTGTTTACTACGCGGCCATCAATCGCGTGGGGACCGAAGCCGGTTTCCCGTTCATCGGGCTCAGCAGCATCTGTGCCCCGAACGGAACGGTCCTCGCCGCTGCCAAGACGACCGATGAGGAAGTCCTGTATGCGAACATCGACGTGACGCTTTCCCGTCGCAAGCACATCATCCGTGTGCCAGACAAGCATGAGATCAACCGTTTTGCCGACCGCCGTCCGGAGATGTACGGCCCGCTTGTCGAGCCGCACTCGCTTGAGACACCGCGAGATGTTCACGCAGAATGAACACAGAAACTCTGGTCAACGAGACAAGGGGACAAGGAGAGAGGGAGAAGAGTGAGTAATCGTTGCCTCAAGGCTTCTTCTTGTCGCCTTGTCCCTCCCTCCCCTTTTCTGTTCAACACCACGCAATGCGTTTCAGATACCGGGCAACGTCACAACTGACTTAATCGACGAGTGAGGACAACAACATGGATTGGATCATCGCGCTCGTCGCCCTCACGGCGATGGAGATTGTGCTGGGGATCGACAACATCGTGTTCCTGGCGATCCTGGCGGACAAACTCCCGGAAGAACAGCAGGCGAAGGCCCGCACGATCGGCCTCGCGGCCGCTCTCGTGATGCGCATCCTCCTGTTGCTTGGTATCTCGTGGATCATGGGCCTTACCACGCCGTTGTTTGATCTCGCGTCGCTGGGACTCAAACCGGAGTGGTTCGGCGAGCATGGGGCGGAGATGCTCGAAGTCTCGGGGCGCGACATCATCATGCTGGTCGGCGGGCTGTTTCTCATCGGTCACAGCGTCAAGGAAGTGCATGAAAACGTTGAAGGAGCACGCGAGGGAGTCGACGGAATTGATACCCAACGGGGAAAGGTGCCGACGTTCACAGCGGTCATCACACAGATTGCGTTGATGGACATCATTTTTTCGCTGGACTCGGTCATCACGGCCGTCGGAATGGTTGAAGCGGACAAGGTCATCGTGATGATCGTCGCGATCGTGCTGGCGATTGGTGTGATGATGTTCGCAGCCGGTCCGATCAGCCGGTTTGTGTCTCAACATCCAACCGTGAAGATTCTGGCACTCAGTTTTCTGATTCTGATCGGCGTCATGCTCGTGGCTGAGGCGATCGGAACGCACATCAACAAAGGCTACGTGTACTTTGCAATGGCGTTCTCGCTCGTCGTCGAACTGATCAACATGCGGGTCCGACCAGTCCCTCTGCCCGACACGGTCCCCGCCAATACGACTCCTCAGCAGCCGTCGGAAGATTGAAACGAGCCGAACACATTCAGTCGCTGCTGTTATTTCGTGACCGGAGTTCAGCCGAAGATTTCGCGAAGCGGTTGGCCTTCGTTAACGCGGAAAGAGAAGCCGTCTGGTCCATAACGGGTTTCGGGAGGAATACCGAGCGAGTCGACGAGTGTCGCGCCGAAGTCGACATGCGAGATCGGGCGTCCGCTGGCCACGTAAGCACCGTCGCGGTCCGACTCGCCGTAGACCATGCCTCCGCGGATGCCAGCTCCCGCTAATAGCGTTGTATAGCAGTGTGGCCAGTGTTCGCGGCCGCGACCCGTGTCGCCGAACTTGGGGGTCCGACCGAACTCGCCCGCGACGACAATCAGCGTCTCATCAAGGAGTCCTCGCTCGTGCATGTCATCCAGTAACGAGGAGAGCGCCTGATCGAGACGTGGGAGTGACCACTTCAGTCCATACGGGCCGTTGCCATACATACTGTCGCCGCCTGTGTAGTAGTTGTCATGAGCGTCCCACACCTGACGCACGGTGGGCGTGGTCTCTCCTGGTGCGAGGCCGGGCCAGCCGGTGACCGTGACCAGCCGCACCCCCGACTCAATCAGTCGACGTGCCATCAGGCAGTACTGACCCAGTGGATGCCGTCCATACCTGTCGCGGAGTGCATCGCTTTCGTGAGACAATTCGAACGCATGCCGGGCAGCAGGTCCCGTCATCAGTTCCCACGCCTTCTGCTGATGCCGGTCATATTGATCGAATGCCGGAGCTGTCGTTGTTGACGAGTCACGATCGAGAGATGTGAGCAGACGGCGTCGTTGTTCGACCTCTTCGAGAGACAGTCCAACGGGCGGGTCGAAGTCGCTCACCCGAAAGTTCGGCGAGGTCGGGTTGTCGAGTTCATAACCCACACGAAACGGAGCGTATTGATGCCCCAGCAGATGCAGACCGCTTTCGTAGCGGGGGACTTTGTTGGTCCCGGTCTTCATGTTGTGCAGCCAGACGTACGATGGCACCATCGCTTCGGACGGCCGGAACTTCGAGATCAGCGAGCCCATGAAGGGAGACTCGTTCGATCGCGAGCCGTCCCGCTGGCCGGTGAGCATCGTATGGACGGCTGTCACATGGACGGCGTCCTCGTGGCTCATCGAACGCAGCAGGCAGTAACGATTCGAGCGAGCCGCCAACAATGGCAACATCTCGGAGACCTGCACTCCCGGCGTCTGTGTGGCGATGGCCTCGTACAGGCCGCGAATCTCACGCGGAGCGTTCGGTTTGGGATCAAACGTCTCGTGCTGACCCGGCCCGCCGCTGAGGACAATGAAGATGCAATATCTGGCCCGTACCGGAGTCGATGAGTTTGCTTGAGTTTCACTCTCACACCGCAGCAACTGGGCCAGTGATAACCCACCCACACCGGCGACGCCCGATTGAAGAAACCGTCGCCGATGGATCGCGTTGATTCGATGTTGGGAAGGCCGACGTCGCATGTTCCCATCCTACCCCGCCACAGCCGCAAAGGTCGAGTCCCGATTCGCCACCGTCGGCCGACGCCACAATCACTACCGAGAAAGTGAGCTCATTCTCCCGAACGAATGGCTTGTCACCTGCTTGCAAATCAACTCGAATTGCAAGATACTCCTGCAAAGCTGACACGGCATCATCGCCGTCCGGGTGGTTTCCTCGAAGCCATTCTTGCCCCTGTAGCTCAATTGGCAGAGCAACTGACTCTTAATCAGTAGGTTGAAGGTTCAAGTCCTTCCGGGGGCACTTGCGGTGCAACGACTTACGTCAATCATGCAAGCTGCAACTCTCTTGCATGAAACGTGCGTGAAACTTTTTGCGTCAATTCGCGTGAAACTCAGTCAACGCGGTTGGACACTCTCGGCGGGCATCCGCCAGTCCCGGCTTCGTGAATCTCGCGGTGAAGCGTTTGTCACAATCCAGGGTTTCTGATGGCACTACGAAAATGCAGAGAGTGCGGGAAGAAGATCAGCACGAAGGCACAGGCATGCCCTGCATGTGGTGCACCGGTTAAGAAACCTCAGCCGATTATGGCGAGTTGCTTCGGTTGTTTGGTTTGCATTCTTGCCGTCATGGTCTGTGGCGGAGTTGCTGTGTACATCGGCGAACAGAGTGGTGGGCCAGAACCTCCCCCTGCAAATGATGCGGTTGCTACAGCGAACGAGCAAAGCCGCCAAAGTCGTCAAACAGCGACGCAACAACGAAGTCAGACCGTTTACACAGTCACAAATGAGGAGTCATTTGGCGAGGAAAAACTTTCGTTGGAGATCCGCCTTGAGAGAAGAGTCTCCGAGGAGGAACTGAAAGAGATTGCGATGGAACTCAAGAATGCCCGTTCAGAAAAGTACAAACGAACCTTCATTGGGTATCACGTAGCTGGGATGCCAACCAATACAGGTTACTGGGCAACGACTCATTTTAACCCAGACTTGGAAGTCCGGATTCTTGGCTTGTCGCCTGACGAGGTCACGGACCTATCAACGAAACCCGAAGTCGAGAATCGTGATGAAATCGGTCGATGGCTCGATGACCGTCCGTTTCTCGGCAAGCGAGTTGTGATATTCCGAGAGAATGGCAAACTGTTTATGGAATCTACATACGACGATGGCAGCAGTGGAATCAAAGAGCTTGTCGAAAGCAAATCAGCTTTGGGCCGTCGATTCCAAGAACTACGCAAGTCCACCGCTGGTGATCACTGGATTCTCGACTCCAATGGCGACCTTCAGCTCCGCGACGATGAAGGCTTGATCTCCACAGCCAAGAAGATTCAGTAACCGTCATTGTTCCGGAGCCGGTTGAATCTGATCGGCGTATCTTTTGCCGTTGTTGTTGGTCGATGCGTTTCTGAAACTCACTCGCATTCCTTTTCGGAGTTCACCTACGTCGACCCTGAGACCGTCTGCCGTGAAACGGAAATCACCGTTTCCGAGTGTCTGGATTCGGCCACCCGATCCATCCTTTGCCAAAGCTGCTATCTGTCCTGTCATTTGATTTCACCTTTCGCTTATGTTTCTGTTTGTCGTAAAAAAATGAAGTGAGGGACACGACCCACTGAGGGAGCTTGAACACCGAGCGAAGGCAGGAGCCAACCTCAGCAGGTCGTGCAATCCCCCGCTACCATCAGTTGAGAGAGGCTATCGTGTGATGACGATCCCACTCGACTTCCTCATTGCTGACACCCGTCTCACTTTCCTGAAAGGAATCTGAGGGGTCGTCACTGAAGAAATTCAAAACCGGAATCGTGTCGAACCTGTCCCATTCATCATCGCCTGAGATGTTTCGAGTCGGTTTGCTGGCCGTCTCTTTAGAAGAGTTGTCGGTCAACTTTCGCAAAGAGTTTTCGATTGTGTTGTGTCGATCCCACTCCAGTTCGCTTTCGTTCTGGAGAACCTGACACTTCGGACACAAGAGTTTGCTGTGAGAACAGCAACTTGGGTTTGGGGCGTGTGACATTGTTCTTTCCTTTGGATTAGATGTTGATGGAAGCACACTTCGACTGTTCTTCGAGTCGACGTTCCTCTTGTTGTTGTTGGAGAAGACGGCGGTCCCGCTCGGCTTCTCTCCGTCGTTTGATTTCAGGCAACTGCCCGTATTCGCTTTCGAGTCGTTTCACTTCATCACGAAGTTTGAACACGATTTTCTGAATGACGATCAGTGCCTTTGATGCGAGTGGCTGCCCGGTTTCAGGATCGCAAAACTTATCCCCACTCGGTTCGACTCCCAACACTTTTCGGTCCCACGTGTAGAACTCGACAACGCCACTTGAAGAGAAACCCAATCCCGCCGATTTGCATTTTGCAAACTCTTCTTCGGCATCGGCCACTCGACGACGGGCAAACTTCAATTGAAGTTCGATTCTCGTTTTTGGATCGGCAGGCCGGTCGGTGTGACGTTGTCCATCACTCACCGCCCCGTTTTGGAACCGATAGACATTCTCTTCAGCGAACCACAATCGCTCGCAAGCTTGACGCTCGGTGAACTCGTTTAGGTCTTCGACGTAAGGCATGGGTAGCGTTCCTTTCTAAAGGATTATACATACCTAGCAGGACTAGGTACTAGGGCAAAACTTAGACTCCGTGTTTCCAAATGACGCATTTCGAGAGACCCGGAAACCCGTCATCGTCCGGTTGCTCTCGCAGCCATTGCTGCTCCTCGGCATACAATCGCTGCTCATGTTTGAACCTCTCGACCGCACGACCGAAGGCAGTGACCGACACCGAATCCTCTTCGTCCTCTTGGCATCCTCCGGCAACAACCTCCCGCTCCATGACTGCATCGACAACACCAGCGAGAACGTTCGCAACATCGTCGTGACCACTTGGGGGATGGTCGATACTGTCTCGGCTTCCCGATCGGGTACGTCTCTGAAGACTGCTGAGTTGATGAATGAGGGTCTCATTGTCGGGTAACTCAACCTCCCCGCTGTGCAATCTTGGCAGCAATTCGAGGTACAGTTGAGACTTCGGTTTGGCGACTTTCCGGACGGCTGATGCTCCTGACTTCCACTCGCTCCGGCTGACTCGCTCATAGCCGACTCCGACTTCTCGGAAAGCTGACTTCGTCCACTCAGCCGCGTAGGCGTCGCCCCCGCACTCCGACAGTCCGTATCGCTTGAGAGTCTCAGCCATCCGAAACACAACATCGCTTGGAATGTGCGGGCTGGGGAATCTTTCAATCAGATCGACAACCACCTTTCGGCCTTCCTTGTGAGCGATGCAAAGGGCAGCATCGTCTGATCGTCCACCACTGACATCGGCGAATGCTCGATAGGATCGACCTTTGACTGGTGACAGTTCGGTGCGACCGGGGACGACAAGATTCTCGACTTCGTTTCTGCTGATGAAGTTGTCGACGTCCTCTCTGAATCGTCCTCTCATCACGCAGTATTCGACGCTTGCTGCTACCGGGTCTTCCTCAATCGCCCGTTCGATGATGGCTGGATTGAGGGACGGGTTCATCTCGGTTGAGGGGGCGTTCCAGACCAGAACATCAGACGAGTCGTTACCGAATGATCGCTTCCAAGTTTGGAAGGCGTACCCTCGGGGGGTATACGGACTGCCGACAGCAATGAGCGGGCCTCCCGTTGTAGCGAGACTTGGCCTGAGTGCTCTGATGAGTTCGCTATCGTTCTTGACCTTGCTCTCTTCACTGAGTCCGAAGAATGCGATTTCATCGACCACACAAGCAATCAGAGAGAATCCACGGGCTACCCTTGGATCGCCAGTCAGGATGGCAACTTCAGTTCCGTTCTTGAGGACAAACGATTCTCGTTTCTCTTCAACCAACTCTCTCGCCAAGATCGGACTGGAATCGAAGAGACCCCGGATGTAGCTGTGAATGATTCTCGATTGAAACCTTGTCGGGCTGACGACAGCTACCATCGGAATCTCACCCGCTGACATCTTCTCAACTCGACCGGAGAGGATCGCTTCGTAGGCTGCAATCAGTGCGACGACCTTGCTCTTGCCACTACGTCTGCCACACAACAACAGACCTTCGGAGAATCCTTCTGATGGAAGTTGTTGAGGGTCTCTCCCGGTGTTCTCTCGAATGATCTTCCGATCGCCTTCCGTCGTCTCCAGCCCGTACAACGCCTTCAACATCGCCATCCAGTTCCCCCACGAATCAAGGTCTCCGTCGGTCAGGTAGTGGCGAAACAGATTCTCATCTCGAATCGCTGTGATGATGTCAGGACTCATCTTCGTCTCCCTTGGTCGTGAGGTACGTGTTCAAGTTGATCGGCTCCGGTTCGATGTTCAGCCCAAGGGCTTCGATATTCTTGTCCCGACGGTCGGATGCTTTCGCGATTGCTTCCGAGAATTTGAGACGATCCGCCGGGCTGAGATTCTCCGCTTCCTTCCGCAACCAATGGGCAGCAAGCTGTCCGTGTCGTTCCCACTTGAGAATCGAGTTGATCCGGGCAGCATCGACGATGTTGATCTCTCCCCGGAGTTGCATCACTTGGTCCTCAATCTGCCTTCTGAGACCATTGACCCTGTTCTCAATGAACTCGGCCCCCTTCGGAACTTTGTTCCCGGTGAGACCATGACGCATCGCACTCCGATTCTTCGGTTGGGCACCCCTTCGGCGGGGTTTGTCCTTGTCAGTTTCGTTGCTGGTGGTTTCGCTCATGGCGGGTTTCGTCCGTTGCTAGTCTGTGAGTCTTTCGGGGCGAGCTTCATCACAGGGGTTCATATCCGTTTCATGCTGTGGCTGAATTCTCGTTTGCCCCTACATTTGCAGGCTCGATTCGATGTCGCCCACTGATACCCCATCAGTTGCAGGCTTTGTGTCGGGTTGTTTCGGATGCTGACGTTCATCGTGAATCGATTGAGAGAGTGACGATTGGCTGAGGGGTGAGTGGGGGAGAGATACTCTCTGTCCTGTCCTGTCCACTCCCGTCAGTTGCTTGACGTGTCGTACCCTTGCAGGCTCAGCCACTCGGCAGGCGTCCTGACTCGCTTGTGGTTCTTCAACGCTTCTCGAATCTCCGCCATGTCGATTTGGATTTGGACGAATCGTGTGATCTCTTCCATGAGTTCATCCTTGTCCCATTCGTCGGGATCGCATTCGATTTCAATCTTCAGTTTCGGCATCATTCATTTCTCTTGTTGGGAGTGTTGTTAGATACTCGGACACGATGTCCTTCGGTTCGTCTCCGGCTTCAATTCTCGACTCCAATTCCAAGATGACCTTGCCCGATTCGATCACGTCTGATTTCAACCAAGTGAGTCGATCTCGAATCTCTCCCCAAGGCTGACGCTCAACACATTCCACCGAATTGAAATTTCGGACCTCTTCAATTTCGGAGTGAATTCGCTTCTGCTCAGTGACCCCTCTCCGCTCTCTCAAACGCCAATATCGCAGTATCCATTCGAGTTGACTTTCAGTGTCAATCGGCCCCATCTCGATACCGTCCGCTTTGCCGATCCACCGCCAACCGTCTGCGAAAACAGAAGTCTTGCCGTCTCGGTGTTCAATCATCGAACTGCCAAAATGCTCGCGAGCGAATTGATAGAATCTTGTCCACGGATCACCCAAATAATTGTCAATCATTCGACTGACTCGATCCTTCTGACGTTTCGTTCCATTCATGGGGCTGCTCCCGTTTCAACTTGTGTTGTGATTGCGTTCAATCTTCGTCCCACTCCAACTCGATTCGCTGAGCTAGGTCATCAAGGGCTTCCTTCTGAGTGACAAACTTTTTCGGACTGAATTCGGGTTCGTCATCCGATGAGGAAGCTATGCACCACGAGTAGTATTCATCATCACGACGGAAGACAGTCAGACAGCGGTCTTGCCACGTCCTCCAGATGTTGCCCCTCCTGCTTCGAGTAAACTGGGCCTTGAATTCGGCTGATCGTAAACTGGATGCGATGCTCATGATTTATCTCTCATCCGTCCGAATCGAAAAGTTAGAAGTGTCGTTAGAGGGAGGTTAGAAACCGAAAACACTGTCTGACCCCTGTTTTTGTAGTGTGGAATGCTCACGGGTTAGAAAGTTAGAAGGTTAGAAGTCACTCAAAGGAAAAGCTGATGATCTTCTCTCGCTTGTGTTGACAACTTCCATACCCCCGACTTTCCCACTCTTGGAATATCTCCCGAATTGTGTCCGCCTTTGTGTTCCGGCCACCCACACCTTTGTGGATGGCCTGCTTGACCGTGAGGGAGGTAACTCCCTGATTTTTCAGACGGTTCACATGACGATCCTCGGCATCGAGGTATTGCTCTTTCAGGATGTCCTGAACCTTTGGAAGTTGCGATTTGAAAAACTCAACAACTCGAATTGCCTTTTCAACAGTTCTCAATGTGATGTGTTCGGATGATGTTCCTTCCCCGTACGCCTTATCGAGATAGTGCAGGACAAGAGCAATCCGATGGGTGTACTCCGACAACTTCCGATACTTCGCAATTGTTTTCTCAGGTGTGCCTGCTCTTAACTCAGAAAACAACTCGTCATTTGCATACGTCAGTTGCCTGTCACTTGCTCTAGTGTCATAAGTGAGTATCGCTTCTTTCTCGTTAAACAGAGTCCTGACTTTTTTGGTGTAATCAGCCGATAGACACTCTTCGACGCCATTTGATGTCGCTCTCGGCATCATTGATTCCGGGAAAGCGATCAAGAGTCGGTGCATGAATCCATCGTCTGCATGACCCTGCTGATTGAACGTCTCCAAAGACTTTGGAACCATCATTCCCGTGACAGAAACAAAGGGTCTTTCAATGAACATCTTGTTCCCAACTCGCCCGATACTCTCAGGAGAATGTGACCAGAATCGCATCCACTGGCTTCGATCCGCATTCCCTTGCTTGTATTGCGACATTTGCTGAACCCATCCTGCAAGCTCATCGCTTGCGAACAGAACAGCACCTCCTGCAAGGTCATACTTCAAGCTCTCGATTGTCGTATCCGTCAACAGCAGGCATGGCTCAAATCCCGGATGTTCCGGGGGGTCTTCATTCTTGGATTGTGTTTTCTTGGCAGCCTCATACTCCCGCATGTCTTGTTCATACTCCCCCTTCAATTTCCGATGCTCCGCTACGATCGGCTCTTGAAGAAATCCCAGTGAAGGACTTTTGCCACCACTTGAGGCATCGAGAACGACCGACCAGATACACGACGATGTCACGTATCCCGATTTGACTTTGAGTCTGACCTTCGCTCGACCGAGTGCGACACCTGCAATCGACAGTAGGGGGACTGCCAAGTGTTCCACGGGACAATGGATTGATTTTGATGCGGCAAGAATGAACTCTTGAAGTTGTTTCGGATACACCGAAATCGGGAAGCGATCCCCCTCTATCCCTTGGGGCCTTCTAACTTCTAACTTTGACCCCTCCTGATCGGTTGCACCCTTGTTTTTCAGGGGTATTCTGCCGTTCTGGCCTTCTAACTCTTTTCTAACCGCCCTGCTAACTTTTGACCTCTTCACCAGTGCCAACAATTCCTTGGCGGTCCCTCCCTGTGCAATCCAATCCGAGACGTCCCCCTTCTCCGGAATGCCGGGAAGATCGACGATCTTGATCGACTGAGCCACTCCGAAGAGAGCCTGAGCGATCGTCTCAGCTCGCTGACGACCGGGGTCATCGTTATCCTTGAGGATGGCAACCTTTCGCCCACGGAGGGCCTCGGTGTACTCGTCGTTCCACTGAGCGGCACCGCCACAATTAGTAGTTGCGACGAGTCCAAGTGCGGTCAATCGGTCAACGTCCTTCTCGCCTTCACAAAGGAAGACAGTTGCGTTCTTTCGTTTCTTGTCAGTCAGGGCGAGTAGGTTGTAAAGGACACGACGCACGCCTTTCGTCGAGGAACGCCACCCCCCCTTGCCGTCTGGTGATCGCTGGCGAAACTGTTTGGGTGCGTATCTCTCAACCTGAAACAGCAACTCGCCGTCTTCGTCGATGTAGTCATATCTCTTGATGAGTTTCCGACGAATCGTGGCACCGGGCATCAGGTCTGACTTGCGAAGTTCAACAGGTGCGAGGACCGCATCAAGATGACACCCCGCATGACAATAAATGACCACCTGTCCCGTGCGTCCAATGTCGATCGACAGTGACGGTGTGTGATCGTCGTGTCCCGGACATCGAGCAACCCAGCCTTTGCCGTTCTTCCTGAACTGGTCGAAGTGCTCGCCGATCCACCGCAGATGCTCCGATGGGGCGTCCTCTTCCTTGATGGGGGAAGGGATGGCAGCGTTTCTTAAAGCTCGTGCGAGTTCGTTTGATTCGGGTCGTGTTTGATGTATAATGGTCATGTCAGCTTGCTTTAACCCGTGGCGATCGGTTCAGGACCGCCACGGGTTCTTTCTTTAGTGAGAAGCCGGACTGACAGTCTGGCGTTCAATGAACTGCAAGACGTCCTCAGCCCGATACCGAATTGCACTGCCGATCTTGATGTACCGCAGATCGTATCGCTGAGTCGATCGCCACAAGGCGAGGGTCTGCACCTTCACTCCAAGCATCGCTGCGACTTCGGAAGGCGTCAGTAGCCGTTGTGATGTGTCGACGGTCATCGCTCGTTATCTCCCGTGGGTTACGTGTGTGAATCTCCAACTGCTGCGATGCTACGCCTTCAACGCAGATCTCAAACCCCAGTGCTACAACAAAAAAAGCCCCCCTCATTCGAGGGGGGCTACGTTGCAGGGGCAGAATGAATTTCGCTTGCTACAAGTTCACTACAACGGTTTCAGGGCGAAATCTTTGTATGCCGCGTACTTTTCAAGTGAGCTGATCGACACTCGTCGATCGTGCCCCCCCTTTCCGTTGTCGACCAGTTGCTTGTTCCGAATCATTCTGCTGATCTTCTGAGCATCAGGACGTTTGCCGGTTGTAGCTTTGATTGAGAACCCTAGCATTCTCGCCGCATCCGACAGTGTGACCCACCGTTGCGGTCTGCCAAGAATGCGATCACGGAGATGCTCAAAGTCTGCCTCAGTTGCTTTGCCCTGTTGCTCGCGATTGAGCGTTTGGCGGACCTCTTCATACAAGGCCGGATCGTCAAGAGGACCAGCCACTTGATTGCCAACGTACCAATCACTGACGAACTTGTAATAGAAGTCTCTCACGTCAACTGCCATGATTTCCTCCCTTCGCAGCAAGTGTCATTGCAGCCACAGCAGTGTTGACCGATAGTCGCACGGGATCAAGGTCGAGTCTGGCGTACACCTGAGTGACGGCTGTTGACTTGTGGCCGAGCGACTTGCCGATAACGGGTAGCGATGCTCCGGTCGCTGCCTGCCAGCTGCCCAGCGTTCGACGAAGATCGTGCATTCTGACATCGGGCAGGCCAGCCCGTTCACGTACCCGGTCCCAAGCCGCTTTTGGGTCCGTCATGTGAGGCTCCTTGCCTCGTCTCGCTGGAAAGACATACTCCCCGTCGATCGTCTCACGCCGGGTCTGGAGAATCTCCAGTGCATCCGCTGGAAGATGGACCGTTTGCGAGTCGCCTGACTTTGTGTCTGGAATCGTCCAAGTTGCATCGACGAAATCAACATCTTCAAAACGCATTGCCATGACGTTCGCTCGGCGAGCACCAGTGAACAGCAACAGTTTGAAAAAGTCTCGGAACAGGTCCGGCTCTGCTTCGAGTGCAGCGAACAACCGTTGCAACTCGTCTGCCTTCAAGAATCGCTCACGTGAGCGTTCCTTGAATCGCTTCATACCCTTCGCCGGATTCCCACCCACGTAACCGACTTCGGTCTCTGCGAATGAAAAAACCTTCGAGATGAGTGCCAACAACCGATTGGCAGCGTAAGGGGCATCCTTTCCAACCCGCCTGTGCAACGTCACTACGTCATCACGTGTGATCGCTGAAACGGGTCGGCTCTTGAGTCGTTTGAGATACCTGTTGAATTGCTGCTCGTCTTCACGCCAAGTCTTTTTGTGAAGTTTCGCATGCTCTTCGATGTACTTCGTAAACAGTTCACCGAGTGTCAACTCGTCACGAAGTCGTCGACGTTCTGCACGTGGGTCGATGCCCTCTGAGACTTTGGCCGAGACACCCGCCGCCAACTTGCGAGCCTGTTCGGGAGAGATTTCAGGGAAGGCACCGAGCTTCATTCGCAGGAGCCTGCCGTTGAGCTTGCCGACCCAGAACCACGAGACGGCCCCCGTCGACCAAATGCAGATTGCGAGACGAGCCGTCGTTTCATCGTAGACCCACCGTTGCTTCGGTCGGCCATTCACTTCAGCAGGCGGTGATAGTGAACTGATCGTCCGTTTGTTGAGTCGTTTCCGTTCGGTCGCTGTTTTGAATTTGACCGTTGCTGGTGATGCTGCTGCCATGTCCTCCCCCATCGAAACGAATGCGTGAAACCGAGTGTCGGCATTTGCGTGAAACGAATATGAAACCGAGACGGTCAATTCGCATCAAATGCCACCACGACAAGTCTACGCACAAGTCGCAATGAGGAAAGGGGTTGTCAACGGTCGTCTAGGGTCATCAAAGGTGGTCAATCCTCATTTTCTTAGACTCTTAATCAGTAGGTTGAAGGTTCAAGTCCTTCCGGGGGCATTTTCTCTTGTGGAGGGTGCCTCGCTCCACGTCTCTACAGTCCCGGCTTGGGGGGTGAGACCGGAGTGTCCCAGGCGTGGACACCCTTGGCTTTGATGCGGCGGCTGTAGATTTGGTTGCGGCTGCTGACGTACAGGCGATCGTGATCGGGTCCGCCGAAAGTGATGCCCTGGATCACTCCGGACTGCGGCTTGTTGAGGATCAGGTGCACGCGACCGAGTGGGTCGAGGACTTGGATGCCCAGTGAGGTTACGACATACATGCGGCCTTCAGTGTCGACGGCTATGTCTAATGCGGCACTGATCACCGGATTGGCTGGCGTACCTTCGACTCCGTCGACTCGTTCGAGTAGTCCGTACTCCTGCCAGTGAGCGAGTGAGCCGTCGCTGTTTCGCAGGGAGGAGTGAGTCGTGAAGGCCAACGAATCGGTCACGGTCAGGAATGACTGGTCGGGAGAGGCTGCGATCTCGTACGGACTGGCGTCCGGGAAGGCCTTTGCCAACACTTTCTCACTCCCGTTCTGGACTTGCCAGACACAGTGCGATAATGGATCCGTGAAATAGACCGTGCCATCGTTGAGCACGATGATCTTGGCGGACGACGTATCGTCGACCACGACTTCGCTAGTTCCCTTCTCGTCGTAACGGATGATCTGTTTCTGGTCATTCTGACAGGTGTAGAGCTTGCCATCAGGACCAAATGCGATTCCGTCGATTCGCGTTCCCGTATCGACAACACTGCTGACAGTCCCGTCGATTGCGATCTTGTGGATGGAGCCACTCTCTGCGGCACTGAAGAACACTTCTCCGCGACCATTCACCGCCAGACCGCTCTGGCCGAGATGCCCGTCGCTGACAAGCTCCCAATCTTCGCCGGGGATAAGGATGTCGGTGCGGCGTTTGGGGGCGACGCCGGCTTTGATGGGATCGGGGTAGTCTCGCCAGAGCCAGCGGAGGGCGTCGGGGATGATGGACGCTGAATGTTTATTGTTGTGACCTCCTTCGCCCCAGGCATGTGTGACGTCATAGCCGGCGAAGTTGAGGGCGGAGAGCATGGTCTGATTGGCGTTCCACCAGCTGCCGGCGTAGAGGTCGAGATCGTTCGAGCCGTCCTGCAGAAAGACGCGGATCGGTTTGGGTTCGAACTTGCGGATGAGCGTGGGGAATGCGCCGCCGCCTCGAAGGTCGACGTAGGTGCCGATCGTGCTCAGGACGCGGCGGAACTCGTTCGGTCGGGTCCAGGCGACGTTGAAAGCACAGATGGCTCCGGAGCTGGTGCCGGCGATGGCGCGGTCATTGGGGTCGGTGCTGAGGTTGTATGTCTTGCTGACCTCGGGCAGGATTTCCTTGAGGAGGAACCGTGCGTAACGATCGCCGAGCGAGTCATACTCGAAGCTGCGATTGAAGCGAGGCTGAGCGTTCTCATTCGTCGGGGGAACCTGTCCATGTCCGATGAAGATGCCGATCTGAGCGGGGACATCGCCCTGGTGAATCAGATTGTCGAGGACGATCGGCAGCTTCCATTGATTCGCCAGACCGAGTCCGTCCTGCACGACAAACAGGGGCGTCGGATTCGATGCATCGTACTGAGCGGGCACATAGACCCAATACTCGCGGACGGTGCCGGGATAGATCTCACTGTGCCAGGTGAATGGACCTTCGACTTTGCCTTCGGGGACGCCGTCCTGTTTGATGGAGTCCGGGTGCGGATCGTATGACTCCTGGGCGTTCAGTGCGGAGGGAAGTGTGAGCAGCAACAGACCGATGGACAACAGGGCGATTCTCATCACGGGCCTTTCACAGATGCATGAGCGGAGAGCTTTCATGCGACTGTAACAGACCGCGCAAGATGATCCCATCATCGGTGCAAGATGAAGAGGCCTTTCGAGTCGGGGCCGACTCAGGCGGCGCGTCGAAGTGGCGACGATGCGGGAGGCAGGTTCACCAGCGAATGAATGTTGCCGATGACCGAGGGAGTCGTGAATTGCCCGTCCTGAAGCGAAATCTTCATGGGGACGCGCGACGTTGGGAACAGCATGGTCGACATCACCTGGGCGTTGACGTCAGCCCCGTCTTCGAGCGAGAGCTTGTAGCGCCCCAGAATGGTCGGCAGGGTGATCTTGAGTTGCATCATGCCCAGTGCGGCACCGATACACATGCGCGGACCAGCCCCAAACGGCAGGTAGGCATACGGGGAAGGACTGATCGTCTTCCAGCGATCCGGACGAAACGACTCCGGCTCGTCGTACATCTCCGGGAGATGGTGACTCATGAACTGACTGAAGATGACGACCGCACCCGGTGGCAGTTGGAACGGGCCCAACTCGACCGGCTGCGAGGTGATTCGCTGTGAATAGGCGGAGGCGGGCAGAACTCGCATGCTCTCCTTGAGCACCCGATCGAGAACATTGAGCGTGTCGAGTTGATCGGGCCGGGGACTATTTCCTTCGGTCTGCTCGGACAACTCGGCGTGAAGCTCCCGCATGACTTCGGGATGCTGTGAGAGCAGGAACAATGTCCATGTGAGCGTATGCGCGGATGTCAGGTGAGCCGCACCGAACAGCAGGGCTATCT
Organism: Planctomycetaceae bacterium; assembly: GCA_020426505.1. Taxonomy (GTDB): domain Bacteria; phylum Planctomycetota; class Planctomycetia; order Planctomycetales; family Planctomycetaceae; genus JAHBXU01. The sequence continues at coordinate 35,639 of JAGQPX010000205.1, forward strand.
GGCCGATCAATTGATCGTCGGAGATGCCCCCTTCTCCGTTGTGGGCCTGGATAAGCAGAGAGAGCACATCCGTCCCATCGGTGTTCAAACGACGAAGTCGCAACATCTCCCTGATGGGGCGCTCCAGTTCCTCTGCTGCTTCGAGCAACTCTTCATACTTGTCGGTCAGATCAGGATTGGGCACGAATGCAGCGGGCCCGATCTCGTGATTCAAGGCGACCCAGCGTTCGGTTTTTCTGCCGATCTCGATCGCGAGATCGTGCGCATCCAGTCCAAACAATACGCTGGATGTCAATCGCAGCATGTATTCTGTCATTTCCTGATCGATGTTCCGGGTCTCACCGGGCTGCCATGCGTCGAGCATTTCGTCAGCGAGATGGACAACGGCGTCGTGATAGGAGGTGATCGACGTTTTCGCGAATGGTTGCATCGTGATCCGGCGATGACGCTTGTGTTCGTCGCCGTTCATGCTGAGCAAACCGCTCGACAGACGACGCTGGGCGGAGTTCTTGGCACCTCGAACTGCGAAGAAGCGAGAGTGAAACCGCTCCGCGTCGCTGAGGACCTGCTTGTTGTACTCCGGTCCAAAGACGAAGTAAATCCGCTGGACGCCCTCTTCGAGGGCCGCAACGTGACCATGTCGTGCCCACAGCCCACGCAGGCATGAAACGGCGTCGTCAGTGAAGTCGGAAATACGCCCACGGGTAATCGGAAGCCGATCATCGCCGGGATTGATCGAAAGTCGAAGGGAGGGATTCACGGGCGACTTCTCGTTACAGGACACAAATGATGGGGGGGACTATGACAGGTGATCGACAGTGCAGGAAGGACGGACCATGCCGTCGTTCTGAGGTTGACGATGAAGGAGGCGCGTCTCACCTTGGTCAGAAAGTAATGGCCCGACTCCCTTGAGGAAGTCGGGCCATCGTCGATTTGAGTCCAGCGCGACTTCCTCAGCGTTGCTTGCTGATCTGGGCAAGGAATTCGCGTGCGAGGTCGGTTCGCAGACCGTTCTGAGCGTCGAGCCGTGCCATCCAGGCGTCCACCTCGTTTTGTGATGGCTGACGTCCCATCACGACCTCGAACAGGCGGCGGATGTATAATTCGTCATCCGCATTCGACTGCATGTAGAAGTCAGGACCTCCTAACAATTGAGCGCGGATGTCCTCCAGCGAGGTGCCGCGGTCGATCGTTGACGTCCAGACCTGCTGTTCGCTCGGTCGCATGTCGCGGTGCAGGTAGTCCTGGAACCACTGCATGATCTGCTCCAGCCGTTCATCACGCTGCGAGGCATAGCCGACCTGCTGCGTGCCGTTCGACGGTGTGATCGTCGAGTACAGGCTCAGGTCGACCGTGCGGGGATAGCCAGCAGTGATGACCTGATAGGCATTGCGAGTGGTGTAGTAGGTGTTGTTGTCAGCAACAACAGACGCCTGCACCGTGTACTGACGCCGGGGATCAATATCCTCCGGGTTGAAGTCGACCGCAAACGGAATCGGCACCTTGGAGAAGTCCGTGATCCGCGCGGTCTTGATCGGGATCGTGACGCCCGGACGAATCTGCTCAAAGAGGTCAATTTGTACCTGGGCGTTTCTCGGAATTCGCTGATGGTTGTCGCGGAATGAGATAGTGCCCTTGATCTGCTGGATGCGCGATTCGAGCGTGACCGGCATGTTGAGCAGATCCTTGGTGCGGTGATCCTGGACCAGCAGGTTCACGTAGCCGTCCGTCGTCGCGTAGGCGTTGAACGCCTGTCCGAGTTCGTGACGGTGGTTCTCAATGAGACCGACCTGATAGCCGGACACTGTGACAATGAGATCGTCCTGCTCCAGTCCCGCTTGGGCCGCGGGTGAACCGGGGGTCACGCGAATGATCTGCACACCGGCTCCCGTGTCCATCGAGTAGACCCCCAGACGCCAGCGGGGCTCATCCTGAGGTGTGCCCGGAGCCGGAATGACACTGGGACTCACGCGAATCTGACTGTTCGGTTGGGTGGTCGATCCGAGTCCGTTCTGAGGAAGCGGGGCGAACGGGTCAAATGTGCCCGGCGATGTGCTCGGGAACAGCGGATCATACGGTTGCGGGACAATGTTCTCGCGGTCACCAGGACGAAGATTGGGGTCGATCGCGTAGGCGTCGGCAGACAACGTTGCCAGCAAAGTGACCAGCATCGCAATCTGTATCACATTCCTGAAATTCATTTCAAGTTCCTCCATGACGGTTGTTTTCAAATCATCCGGACATCGTTCACGGCGTGTCCGGTGCGGGATGTTGGGTAAAACAGAGGCGACGATCAGTTCAGTTCGCGGAGCCCAAGCTGGCCCAGAGCGAAGCTGGCATTCTGACCGGGAATCGACTGGAAGCCGCCCTTGATCACGTCTTCCTGGCCGAGGCGGCTGAAGACGTACTTGAGGAACT
>JAGQPX010000206.1 GCA_020426505.1 Planctomycetaceae bacterium
CGTCGACGCGGTGCCCTCATCGAGGAGTCACTTCTGAGCTTGTCTCAGCAGAGAAAGGGTTCGCCTCCAGCGACCCGTGAGGTGACCTGAAAGTGCTTCCCATCACGAAACAGCCATTTCAGCACTTATCGTCAGTCGGCGTGAAACACCGGACGCAGTTGTCCGCGTCCAGAATTTGCCTCGGCCACATCGTCCATTGTTACCTTGGCGTGTCGGGCCGGTGAATTTTGCGGATTCGCGTATCCAGCATCGGTTGGAATGACCGGTGCACGCAAGTAACTCTCGTTGATGCCTCAGGTGTGCTCGTCCTTGGCTGTTTTGATCATTAAACAACCTAAGTCGGCCACATCGTCCATCCGATTTGCCCATCCACATCTACTGTGGGTGCAACACCTCGATGTGTGCTGGGGAAACGTCCAATTTCTGCAGGTCACCGTCAGATTCCCGCTCTCGAACCGGCGGGTCTGTGTGCGAATCTCGGTAACAACCAGTGTGGGCGGCATCGCAATCAGGAATCAGAAGCCCCAGGTCGTCATAAAGTAAAACTGGTGGGCGTCATCGCGAGCGAGGGCTGCTTGGTTGTCGACTGCGTCGCCGTACCAGAACCAGAAGTAGCCGGCTTGCAGTTGCAGATTGTTGTTCACCTGATAGGTCGCCAGTAGGTCGAGTTCGTTGCCGATATGTCGACCGTTGGTCGTGGTGTTGCCCAGTGGGGCACCGGCAATGTTGTAGACAAAGTCGTTTTCGTTGGCCTTCTCGAACCAGTGCATGTGGGCCGCGAGGGTGACCTTGTCTGCTGGCTTGACCGAAGCCTGGATGCTGTAGTCGAGCAGGTTGGCTCCGTTGAAGTTGTCGATAAGGCCCCAGTAGGCGTGTCCCAGTGGGTACAGCGTGTTGACCGTGTTGATGTTGTTGTCGTTCGGATCGTCGTCACCTGAGCCCCACCAGAAGACACCCTTGATGCTGGGTGACCAGCGCACCTCGTTGAAGGTGACTCCGCTAATGGCGGACAGGAAGCCCGCGTTCACGTCTTGATCGAGTCCCGCTCCGAAGTCGTCGGTCCCGAACTGCCAGGCACCCTGCAGATCCCACATGTAGGTGCGTACGGTGGTCTCACAATTCTTGACTGGCTTTGTCCCGGCGTAACGGGCACCGAGGGTGTGCCGGTTGCCGTCCTGGCGATTGAGGAACGGTTGATCTTCCTTGTTCCACAGCCAGAAGAGATCGACTGTACCATTCGGAGCCTTCTTGTAGGTCGCATAGATTCCGCTGAAGACGACGCTTTGGTCTGGCTGATCGAAGCTCTGCGGACGGAAGACAGACGGTGCTGCCGCACCATTGTTGGGCCGCACGACGAAGCCGTCGATGCTCCAGTCGTCCCCCGAGTAGTAGAGCTTCGCACCTTCGAAGTTCCGATAGGTGTTCGCCCAACCCAGCGGAGAAATGAGGTGCTGGTCGCCATAGTTGAGGAAGATGCGACCGAGTTGGCCACGCACATCGCCGCCGTCGAGTTCAATCAATCGAGCATCGACGTAGTATTGCAGCAGATCCCAGCGGTTCTCGTCGATCGGCAGGATCGGAAGGTCTTCATCGAAAGCCGACGCATCAATGCCTTGGACGTAACCCTTGATCCAATCGTTGCCGACTTCCATGAACGGAGTGAATCGCCAGAGTTGGTAGGTGTCGCGACGGGCTGCACCTTGAGGCCGCAGACGGTTGTGTTCGTCCATGTAGCGATAACGCAACTCGCCACCGACGGAGTATTTGACATCGCCGAACAAAGTCTGATTGCGATAGTCCTTGAGCAGAGGCTCATCGCTCGACAGCCAACCGTCTTTGCCGCACAAGCCGTGAGTCCCACAGCTGTCGCAGGATGAAGTGGAGTCGCAGCGGTCAGTCACGGGAGGGAGACAGGAGTCATCACAGAAGGGGCCGCTGGTGGGCAACACATGCCCGACCAACTCGACAACGGTCGCTTCGTCGATGCCTGCCGACTCCTCTGCCTGTTGGTCACTGGCGAGAGAATTAGCATTCAACCACTTTGCCGGAGGAGTGCTTTGATTGGAGAAAGGCTGATCTGCGTAGAGAGTGCCAAATGTAGAAAGACTGACGAGCGCAACGAAAAACATCGACCTGACACGCATGATTCAACTCCGTTTCCTGATCCCTACGTCCTCCGCAATTGTTCCGGTTGCGGACTGCGACTGGCACTGTTAGGCCAAGATCACTCACAGGATGTGTTACTCCTGCGATTGACTTCGTCGCCGTTCTGATGTGATCTGGAAAAAGAGTCGACCAGCAATTGTCTTCCAGCGAAATTGTTCGTCTCTTACAGGAACAATCGAAATCTTCCCACCGCAGAAGTGTGCAGAAATTCCACACTGTGACATTGCGTCACGCGCTTGTCAGCGCCTTTCGACAACACAACACACAGTCAAGAACTGTCCGTCAAAACGGCAAGTCCGCACGGTCAGACGGTGACTCTGCTCTCGATGATGATTCTGAGTCGTCGTGCGAAGATCTACTACATCACCTTGGCAGTGATGGCAGCGAATTCTGTGGCGTCGAAGGCGCGGAGCATGGTCGTTTTGACCATCGCCTGTCGACGCAGACCGAGGACCAGCGAGACAGCAGTCGTCTCATCCGAGACCGAGAAGACAACCACCCCGTCCACAGATCCCAGTGTCCAGGACATGAACTCGACGCTCCCGCCGGCAATTTCAACGCTCTTGCGAAACGCCTCGGCGCGTGACGGTGAGTCCTTGATGGCAGCCATTCCCTGTTCCGTGTAACTCAACAGCAGGACATAGCGGCTCATAAGATTCCCTCCTAACGGGGCGAGTGAATGTGAAGGAGCTGTCGATCAAGCGTGGTAGTGTAAACTTGCGACGAGATCAGGATCGCCAGCTGGCACGGGCGCGGCTCTGGCAAACGATCGAAAAAATAACCAGCTGGCAAGTCCGCATGGGATGACCATCGAGGCCACTTCCGGAAGCCCAAAAGTCGGCATCGTTCCGATCACGGGGGGAAAGATCATCATGTATAGATCAACCCATCGGCCGATCAACACCACGACGCAGGCGCGCAGCATGATGCTCTCGCTCCTCTTTGAGGGGCGAGGGAGCAAGACGAAGAATGGGATGATCCAGTTCAACACGAGACTCCCCGCAACGATCGGTGCCCACGGGCCATGCAATCGAGGGATGAAGTACGACGTTTCCTCGGGGATATTCGAGTACCAAATCAGCATGTATTGGCTGAACCAGATGTACATCCAGAAGCAACTGAACCCGATCAACAGCTTGCCGAGGTCATGCAGATGCTCATCGGTAAAGATGCCTTCCAGTGGTCCCATCCTCCGCAGACAGATGCAGCCGATGATCATCGCAGCGAGTGTTGCCAAGATGAGCCCTGAAAACTGGTAGACGCCCCACATCGTGCTGAACCACAACGGCTCCAGTGCCATGATCCAGTCGACCCCCGCGAGAGAGATCGTGATTGCAAAGATGCCAAGGAACAGCACCGACACGCCAGCGTGGATGGGTTTGCCAGCATGGGCGTCTTGACGTCGGGAACTTCCGACCAGGATGCGGGCCAGGACGACCCAGAGAAGAACGAACGTCACTGCCCGGATGGCGAAGAACTTCGGCGACAGCCAGAGTTCTTTGAACCAGAACGTGCCCGGGCCGCCGTGTCCGTGATGATGCCAGCCGTACTGTGGCAGTCGGATGGCCAGCGTCGCCAGAAGTAATATGCCCGCGATTGGCAGGAGGCCGGTCATCGCTTCTGGAACTCGCCGAAAGGCTACGTGCCAACTGGCACCGCAGACATTTGTCAGGGCAATGAACAGAGCCCCACCCAGGCCGAGCGTGATCAGAAAGTAAGAGAGCAGCAACAGATTGGCCCACGCGCGATCGGGAGAAATCGCAGTAGTCACACCAAGAATGACAGCTCCTGAGATCGTTGCAGTTATCAGCTTGCGGGAGAGTGTGTGAGGGACAACGAAACGTGGCGAGTTCATGGTGCTCCCTCCTCCGTCGCGGAGGGTTCAATGCTGGGTTCCAGAGTCGCTACGGGGGGCTCTGTTGGAGCGTCTGCAAGCGGTGGAGTGCTTTCGGCGGCACCCTGTTGGAGACTCCGCACATAGTTGATGACATCCCAACGACGATCCCGCGAGAGTTGTGCGGCCATGGGGGCCATGCTGCCCTGTCCGTAGGTGAGAATGTGAAAGAGTTGCCCGTCCTTCATCTGGGCGGACTTCCCTGTCGTGAGGGGTGGTGGCGGTGGGAAGCCGCGTTTCGCGACCGGCCCGTCACCAGCACCGCTTGGTCCATGACAGGAAACACACGAGACGTTGTATACTCCCGCACCACGTTGAACGGATGCCTGCAACCGTTGGACGTGGTCGGGCACACTCGGTTGGTCGCTGACGTTTGGCTCGCCACCGGGTTGCTCGTTCTCAGTCGTATCGGTCTCCTCGGTCGAAACGGGTGACTCGACTGTGTACGGATTCAGTATCTCCTCTCCGGCACGCTCGGCGTCTTCTTTCGTTGCCGAGTAGTAGAGAGGGAGTTCTCCACGAGCGATGGTGCCGGCGACGGGCGGCTGGAGTGTGCGGCCATTGGGAAACACCGTACTGGCCGAATAAGCACCCGCTGCCGGTGAACGTTTCATCTCCGGCAGGAACTCGACGTTCGGCTGCGAGTGATCGACTCGAACGGCTGCCGCCAGCAGCACGACCGCCACCAGCAGCACGGCGAGGACGATGTTGGTGCGGCTGAGATTCATGAATAGTGCCCTTCTTCGCTGGTATGCTCCGCCGTCTCGACCACGTTGAATTCCTGGAGAAAGCGTTCGGCTGAGGGGACATCAAACGCTGCATCTGCTTCGTCGATGACCAACACAAAGCGGTCATCGGTCACACGTGGGTAGACCACTTTCGGTTTTTTGCCGGGCCACAGTCGGCTCACTCCAAACAGGGCGAACACCGATCCAAATCCCGCCAACAGCACGGCCGCCTCGAACGCAACAGGGACATCGGAGGGAAGTGAGTTCCACGGCTTTCCGCCAACATCAATGGGCCACGTGATCGACGCTGTCCAATGCTCGAACCACAGCATGCCGAGAGCGCCCGTCATGCCACAGATGAAACAGACCCACGTCAAACGGGAGGGCTTCAGCCCCATCGCACGATCCAGTCCATGCACGGCATAAGGCGTAAAGGCATCGAGAATCCGCCAGCCTTTTCGGCGCACAGCTTCGGTGGCGGCCAACAGGTCGTCTTCATGCTCAAACGTCGCCAGGAGAACACGGTCACTCATGCGGCTTGCTCCTCGACAGGCGTTGTGGTTGACGCGTGTTTCTTGAGATGTGCTGCTCCTTTGACTTCCGCAATCGCAATCGCAGGAGCGATTCGGCAGAACAACAGGAAGCAGGTGAAGAACAACCCGAAGCTACCAACGAAGGTTGCGATCTCGATGGTCGTCGGCACGTAGTGCGCCCAACTCGATGGCAGGAAGTCGCGGTGCAGGCTTGTGACAATGATTACAAACCGCTCGAACCACATACCGACGTTCACCAGTATCACGATCACAAACACCAGCGGCAGCGTCGTGCGGACCTTCTTGATCCAGAGGAGTTGCGGCACGAGGACATTACAAGTGACCATCGTCCAGTAGGCCCAGCTCATCGGCCCCAGTGCCCGATTCTTAAACACGAATTGCTCGTACGGGTTGCCGCTATAGGCAGCCATGAAGAACTCGGTCCCGTAGGCCAGTCCAACGATGCAGCCCATCGAGAGCATGAGCAAGCTCATCCGTTCGATGTGCTTCATGGTAACGTAGTCTTCGAGGTGCATTGTCTTGCGAGCGATGATCATCAGTGTGATCACCATCGCCAGCCCGCTGAAGATCGCCCCGGCGACGAAGTACGGCGGGAAGATGGTCGTGTGCCAACCGGGGATCACTGACGTAGCGAAGTCCATGCTCACGATCGTGTGCACCGAGAACACAAGCGGCGTCGCCAGACCGGCGAGCAGCATGTAGACCGTTTCGTAACGATGCCACGTACGGGCGGAGCCATCCCATCCCAATGAGAGAATTGATGTGATCCGCTTCCGCCAGCCGGGTTGTGACCGATCACGGATCGTCGCCAGATCGGGAATCAGACCCACATACCAGAACACGGCTGAGATCGCCAAATAGGTCGAGATGGCGAACACGTCCCACAGCAGGGGCGACTTGAAGTTCACCCAGAGTGAGCCACGCGTGTTGGGATACGGGACCATCCAGTAGGCCAGCCACGTGCGGCCCATGTGAATCAGTGGAAAGATACCTGCACACATCACCGCGAACAGCGTCATCGCCTCCGCAGAGCGATTGACCGCCGTCCGCCATTTCTGACGAAACAGGAACAACACGGCGGAGATCAATGTTCCTGCGTGTCCAATACCGACCCAGAACACGAAATTCGTGATGTCGAAGCCCCAGCCGATCGTTTTGTTCAATCCCCAAGTGCCAATGCCGGTGGCGATCTGATACCAGACCGCTGCCGCTCCCACGAGCAAAGCAACAAATGACACAAAGAACGCTGCCCACCACAGTCCGGAAGGTCGGGCATCCATCGGTGCACAGATGTCGCGGGTCACATCACCGAGTGTCTTGTCACCAGTGACGAGCGGCGAGCGATGTGCGTCGTTCAACTCAGACATGTCCACCTCCCTCCTCATCGTGGGCATGATCATCGCTGGCTTCGTCAACCTCTCTGTTTCTCACCATTCGCAGGTAAGAGACTGCTGGGCGGAAATTGAACTCTTCGAGGACGCCGTACCGTCGCGGATTCTCGAGTGCCTTTGAGACGGCACTCTCCGGATCGTTCATGTCACCGAACACAATGGCTTGAGCAGGACACGATTGTTGGCAAGCGGTCTGCACCTGGCCGTCAGCGAGTGGCTGACCCAATCGACCGGCTTCGATTTTTCCCTCCTCGATGCGTTGGACACACATCGAGCACTTTTCCATGACGCCCCGCGAGCGGACGGTGACATCAGGGTTTAGAGCCAGATTCTGCAAATCGTCGTCGTGCGGGTACTCGAACCAGTTGAAGCGGCGGACCTTGTACGGACAGTTGTTGGCGCAGTACCGCGTGCCGACGCAGCGGTTGTATGCTTGCTCGTTGAGTCCCTCCTCGCTGTGTACGGTCGCCAGCACGGGACAGACGGTCTCGCACGGTGCGTTGTCGCAGTGCTGGCACATCATAGGCTGGTGCGACACATCGACATCGTCCCCCTCGCCGGAGTAGTAGCGGTCGAGGCGAATCCAGTGCATTTCGCGTTGTCTGCGAACTTCGTCCTTGCCGACGATCGGCACGTTGTTTTCCGACTGGCAGGCGATCACACAGGCCGAACAGCCGGTACACGCATTGAGGTCAATCGCCATCCCCCAGGCATAACCCGTTTTGGGATGATCCTCGGGCCAGAGTTGAGCATCTCCGAAGTGATGCACTTCGGGCGTTCCGGAGGTGGGGTCTTCAGCAAACGCTGACAAAGATGTCTCCTGCACTGCGTCACGCTTCTCGGCTCCGGGCGGAGCGACACGGGCCGGGACTTCCAACGAATGATGCTCCTGCGTCGAAGCCAATTCATGACGCTTTCCGGTCTTCGTAATCGACACGTTCCCTCTCGCGTAGGAGAGCATGCCATCGCGCGCCTTGATCAGGCTGGCGGCGTTCTTGCCCACGAGCTGCCCCGGATCGACTGTCGGCCGCGCCTCTAACCATTGGGGACCGACGTCGGCGAACCGGTCGGTTCCCTTCACACCATATCCAAGCGCGATGGCCAAGACGCGATCGTGCTGACCCGGCTGAACGAGTGCTGGCAACTCCAGGACGACATCGGTACCCGTCGACTCGATCCGAACGACGTCTCCGTCCGTCAGGTCTAGCTCACTTGCCTTCGCTGGTGAGACGCAGACGTAGTTGTCCCATGTTACTTTGGTGACGGGGTCAGGCAGTTCCAGTAACCAGGGATTGTGAGCGTGCCGACTGTCAGTGAGACCGACCTTCGAGTACAGCGAAAGGCAGTAGTCAGCTGCAGGGGTGTCCTCCATGAAACTGACGGCATCCGTCTGAAACTCACCGGCTGGTTCCTCTGTGGGGGCGACTTCAACAAATCCATCGTGCAACGACTGATCCCAGAAGCTGACGAACGATGCAGACTCCTCTGACTCTGCTCGTGGAAAGACCGACTGCTCCCAATGGGCTCGCAGGATGTCATACGCTGAGTCGTCTTTTCCGGACCAGCGAGCGAGACTCTCGACGACCGAACGGGTGTTGCCCAATGGTGCCAGCAACGGCTGTAAGAGGCCAATGACTCCGTTTACCGGCTCGGCATCTAACCATGACTCGAGTGGGTGATGATCTGGGCAGACAAAACCCGCCAGTGAACTGACGTCGTCCAACCGCTCCGAGAAACTGACGACGAGGCTCACCTTGCCGATTGCTTCCGCGAGCCCATCGCGATCCGGCAAATTGTGAGTCAGATCCGTGCCGGCGACGAACAGGGCCGTCACTTTGCCCGCTTTCAACTCATTGATCAGGTCGAGGATGTCGCTGTCGTTCCCTTGTCGTTGTCGGCTGGGGTGAGCGATGTCGAGCGTCTTCCCGTAGTTGTCGAGCAGATGGTTGATTCCGTTCACCAGTATCTGCACAGCAACGTCGGAACTGTCACAGAGGACAACGCTCTCTCCGCGGGCTTCCCAGAGTCGTTCCGCCAATGCCGTCAGTTCTTCGCCCGAGATCGGTGCTGCTCCCAATTCGTCGCGATCGGCTGATTCACCCGCCTGCTGAGACAGCTTGGCGTACAGGTGACTCAGGACCACGCCGTATTCGTCCGGAGACAAGCGGATGCGGTGATCGGCGTTGCTGCCGGTCAACGACATCCGTCCCTCCAACTGAACGTGGTATGACATCTCCGGATGCTCGGCGGTCGGGACACGTCTCGATCGCCAAGCAGATGTGAACTCGACCGGTGAGATCCAGGTTCCGAGGAAGTCGGCCCCAAACGAAACGATGACATGGGCAAGATCGAGCCGATACCGCGGCAACACGCGAGAGCCATGCGTCTGCTCATGAGCGTCCAGAATGGCCGAACTGCTCACGGCATCGAATGTGATGTGACAAGAGTCCGCAAAGCGTTCGAGGAAGGTGTCGATCGATGCCTGGAGTGTGAGGCTGGTGACAGTCGACGTGACGAAACGGACCGCTCCTCCTCCGCTCTCGATCTCACTGAGTTGTTGAGTGATGGCCTGATCAACGTCATCCCATTCCGTGGATTCTCCGTCCTTCAGTGGGTGTTGGAGGCGATGGCTGTCGTAGAGACCTAACGGGAGTGCCTGTCCGATAGCGCAAAGTCCTCCGTGTGAAAGCGGATGCTCGGGCATGCCTTCCATCTTGAGTGGCCGGCCATCTCTGACCTTTACTAACAATCCGCAGCCTGCGGAACACCCAGCACAAGTTGTGGCGTACGTCTGCGATCGGCCGGGGATGACGCCTTCGGGTTGCTGGACGAACGGCAGGGCCGTCTCGGTCGGTGTGCGGCCACAACCTTGCATTGTGGCTAGGGACAACGTGAACCCGGCCGCCTCGAGAAACCGACGACGGCTGATCCCAAACGGCACTCCATCCTGCGGGATCACGTCGCGTTCCGGCGAGGATCCGTCCCGTTCGGTCAGGCTCTTCCAGTATTTGTTGTGTGACTCGTTGTTCATGAGTGGCCGTTCAATAGTGACACACCGCACAATCGATCGAGGCGTTGACCGCCTGACCATTGATTCCCTCTTCCGTCGCCTCTCGATGGCAGTTCACGCACCAGCCCATCGACAGCGACTCAAACTGCCGCACCCGTTCCATTGACTCGACCGGCCCGTGACACTTCTGGCACGTCACCCCCGCAGCGACATGGGCACGATGATCGAAGTACACGTAGTCTGGCAGGTTGTGAACACGTACCCACGGAATTGACTTCGCATCGCCAGAGATCGGTCCCTTGGGATCATCCAGGCCGAGCGTGTCGTAGAGAGCTTGCAGTTCGTCAGAGATGATCGTTTCCGGCTTGCGTTTCTGCTCGTCGGCCAGCTTGATCTCCTGCTGAAGGACATCGAACGAACTCGTGACGTACTTGTGGCACTTCATGCAGACGTCCGTCGAGGGAATCCCCGCATGCCGGCCATGCTCGGCTGCCGTGTGGCAGAATTGGCAATCAATGCCCAACTCACCAGCGTGCAATCGATGCGAGTACACGATCGGCTGCTCCGGTGCGTACCCTTGCTGATTGTCCGGCAGCCGCCACTGGCTCATGCCGGACGCCAGCACGATCAGACCGAAGAACAGTCCGACCAGCAGGATCACATTGACAATCGTGCGATGCATCAGTGACCTCGTCGCTCCTCAACCTTGTTGAATAGACTCAACATTTGATCTCCGCGTTCTTGCGTGCGTAGAACCACCAGTTCACCAACAGGCAACTGGCGTAGTACACAGCGAATCCATACAGGGCGTATTCCGGGGTGCCGGCTTTGATCTGTGTCGCAAAGATCTTCGGGATCAGATAAGCCCCATAGGCGGCGATGGCAGACGTCCAACCGAGGACAGGTCCGGCTTGCTCTTTCGAGAAGATGATGGGGATCATCCGGAACGTCGATCCGTTACCGATGCCGGTTGTGGCGAACAGCACGATGAACGTGATCAGGAAGGGGATGAAGTACTGTTCAGGCTTGTCGCTTTGACCTGCAAGTGACACGAGGTATCCCGCCAGGATCGTCGAGCCGACCATGATCCAAGTGTCCCACTGGGTGACACGGGCTCCGCCCAGTTTGTCCGACAACCAACCTCCGACAGGTCGAATGAAGGCACCGACCGCTGCGCCGATCCAGATATAGTGCGACGTGATCAGGCCATTGGTCGGCGTCACGAACACGTCGTCGATCAGCTTCGGGAAGGCGTTCGCATAGCCAATGAACGAGCCGAACGTCATCACGTACAACCACGTCATGATCCAGTTGTGCTTGTTGCCGAAGATGGCGAACTGCTTGTTGAGCGGCTCCTGAATCGTGCGGGGCGTCATGAATTTCATGCCCAACATCGTCGCGATCACAGCCACGATCAGCACGAGGAAGATCCGCACTAACTCGGGAATCGGCAGTTGCACAAAGATCAGCATCCCCACGCCCAGGGCGGCACCGAGAAACCCGATGCCTTGCAGCCAGAGGTACTTTCCGATCGCCGCTGGTGCCGGACCACAGTCGTGTTGTGGGAGGTTGTTCATGAAGATCCAGGCCATGATGGCCAGCACTGTCATGATGGGAACCCAGACCAAGGCCGCGTTTTGAATCCAGAGTTGTTGTGACTCACCATCGGCGACGAATGTTTGCGGATCACCGCCGATGCCGCCAAACATGCCGAACGTGATGGCCCAGGGAATCAGGAACTGCATCACGCTGACGCCTGCGTTTCCCAGGCCAGCATTCAATCCCAGTGCCAGACCCTGTTGCCGCTTGGGAAAGAAGAACGAGATGTTGGACATGCTGGAGGCAAAGGCACCGCCGCCAACTCCTGAGAGTGCAGCCAACACAATGAATGTCGGGAACGACGTCGTCGGATCCTGCAGGGCGAACCCTGCCGCTGCGGCCGGGATGATCAGTAGCACTGTCGTCATGAACTTGACGTTACGACCGCCGCAAATGGCGATCATGAACGAGTTAGGAATCCGCAGCGTTGCCCCTGCCAAGCCGGCGACAGCCGGAAGCGTGAACAGCAGCGCCCGATAGCCTGCCTCGTCGTAGGGGGCGCCATCGTTTCGGAATGTGAAGTTAAATAACTCCTCATTGGCAAAGTGCAGCCGTTGCATGGCCTTGGCGATCATGCCCCAGTACAGCCACACGGAGAATCCACACAGGAGATTTGGAATCGAGACCCACAGGTTGCGGTTCGCAATTCGCTTGCCTTCGGATTCCCAAAAAGCATCGTCTTCAACGTCCCAGCGCTCGGGAGTTTTGGCCATTGTTTTCTCGTTTCACTAAATACAGCAGACTGAGCCATGCTGCTTTTCGATTAGGTCGCTGCTAATTCCTTCTCCGCTTCGCTGTTGACAAGGTGGTCCAATGACAGTGGTCCGGCCCCACGCCACACGAGTAGCACGAGGCAGAAGAACACAAAGAATGTGAACTGAAAGTCGACATTCCCAGCCAGCAGACCGCTTTCTCCGGCTCCGATGAGTGCGACGATCGTCGCACCTAACAGAATGAGCGCATTGATCGCAGCAGCAGCTCGCGTCGCGAAGCCCAGCGCAAGGCTCGCGCCGCCGACGACGTGTGCAAAGACCACAGCCCACGCAACTACGTTCTGCCCTTCACCCAAATCACCGCCAAGTGAAGATTCCAGCTCTGCCATGTTCATGATGAAGTAGACGCCCTTCACAACCAGTGCGATCCCCAGGTAGATGCGCAGTGCGTCCATAGGACGCAGGTACGCCAGACCGGGAATCAGTTCTGGGATCGCGGGGCGTTCCTTGTGCTCAGCCCGACGGCGAGCCATTGCCGAATCGAACTCTTCCGCAGCCGCTTGTTCGTCGGCTGTGCTGAACTTGACTAAGAATGTGAAGAACGAAAAGCAGGTGACGAGACCACCCAGGATCATCAGTGCCTGCGGGTACGAAAGGCTTTCGGAACGGAACAGGAAACCGGCACACACCGCGCCCATGTTTCCTCCAGCACCGACAATGCCCGAGACGGACCCGAGAGCTTTCTTGTTAATGAACGGAACAACCGAGTAGGTCGCCCCCTCAGACATTTGCACGAACAGGCTGAAGAGAATCATCGCAGGAATAGCCAAGGCCAGAATTCGCATCTGTGAGAACAGCAGCAGCGCAACTCCCTCGACCAGCAGAGCGATGAACAACCAGCGGACACGTCCGTCAAGTCCGCCCTTCCTGACGAACATGTCACTGATGAATCCGCCCGTTGTGCGAGCGAAGATATTCATCAGGCCGAACAGGCCCGCGACCAGGCCGGCTGTCTTCAATCCGAGGTCGAAGTAATCCATGTAATAGATGGCAGCGATGTTGTTGATCGTCAGTTCGATGCCAAAGCATGCTGCATAGATGAAGAACAAGGCCCAGACACGGATGTCTTTCGCAGCCAGCCAGAATGAGCCTTTGCCCTGTTCAACCGAAACATGATCACCAGAGGCGCGAAGCTCTTTGAAATTTCCGTCCGGCAGGTCCGTGGTAAGCAGGAAGTACGCAATGCCCGTCAGAAAACACACGCCGCCTGCGACGACCATCGCCAACCGCCAGGAGGAAGCAGCCGTATATCCCAATCCGACGAATGCGGCAAAGACGAGAGGCATCACCATCTGGGTGACGCCACCACCAAGATTTCCCCACCCGGCTGTCGTTGCGTTGGCGGTGCCCACACAGTTCGGGGCGAACATGACCGAGGTGTGATACTGCGTGATGACGAAGGATGCCCCGATTACGCCAATCCCCAAGCGAAAGAGCAGGAACGATTCGTACGAATGCGACAATCCGATCCCCATCACGGGCAACGAACCGCAGATCAGGAGTGCCGTGTAACTCCACCGAGGCCCAATCCGGTCGCACAACCAACCGATGAACAACCGGGCGAAGATGGTGATCGCCACCGAGGCAATGATCGTGTTACCGATCTGCTGTTTCGTCAACCCCAGTTCTTCGCGCACCACGGCCATGAGCGGCGCGATGCCGAACCAAGCAAAGAAGCATAGAAAGAAGGCGAACCACGACATGTGGAACGCTCTCATTTGAGGGGTTCTCAGTGAGAACAGATCGATGCGGGTTGCCTTGTTGCGAATTTCCATGTTCGACGGTTTGCGAGTCTCAGCTCGTTGTCACTTTTGCGGATGGCCGTACCAGCGGACGACTTGTGTCTTTCGCCAGAGGTAGGGGTTGGGAATCACCAACAGGTGGACGAGGCGGGTAAAGGGGAAGAAGCCGATCGTGAGGAAGGCGAGCACAATGTGCAGCTTCACCAAGTGAGGCATCGCGGTGACATAGCTAATATCCGGGCTGAGCTTGAAGATCGACCACAAGTAGGGGGACAGATTCGACGCGAACCAGGACGAGCCCCAGGGATGGAACAACGCGATGCCGATGCCGCTCGCGACCTGAATCAACAGCATCGTGAACAGTATCCAGTCGTTGAGTGACGTCACCTTGCGAATGCGTGTGGTCGTGCCTCGCCGGAGCATCAGTCCGATCAAACCGATCAGAGTCAGCAGCCCGCACGCCAGTGCGGAGACTTCGAGGATATACAGCCGCAACGGCTGACTATTCCACGCCAAGATGCTGCGCGGGATCAGAAACGCGATCAGATGGCCGACCGTTACCGCGAGAATGCCGTAGTGGAACGGCACGACCGTCCAGAAGTGCTGCTTGTTTTCCAGAAACTGGCTCGACAGGCTCGAAAACGAGAACGTCTGCTGACGGTATCGATGGATCGTCATCAGCAGGAACGTGAACAGACTCACGTAAGGAAGTGCGATAAACAGAAACTGATCGAGGGCGTGAGAGTTCATCAGTCGGCACTCCGTTCGGCAGAGCCGTCAAAAGAAGAGAGTTGCACGAGGTCGCGAGGAGCGGAATATGAGCCACAATCGTCATCGCCACATCCGCTGCCGCAGCCGGGATACACATCCGCTACGGGAAACGCATGCAGTAAATCGACGCCATCGGGGATGGCATGGCCATCCGGGTGACGGGATTCGGAACCATCGATGAGCGTCTCGCCGTCACCCCACACGTGTTGCAGGATGTCCGCGAGACATGAGATCACGTGCCGATACGGGCTGTTGGTTTTCTCGACAGCCGTCCGCAACGTCGCGACCGCCGGTAACACACAAGCAGTGACGAATCGGGTCGCTTCATCTTCCCGCATGGCGCCAATGACGGCCAGCACATGCGTGATGTGATCGGTCAACTCGACTGATTCCGGCAGATCGTACTTCCGCAGTTCCTCACGCATCCGCACGAGGAACATCCCGCGGGCGTACTCTTCGCCGAACAGATGCCATCCGACTTCGAGGGCACAGTTTGGGTTGACATCGAAGGTGCCCGTGAAGGCTTCTTCGACTTCCCAGAGTTCGTGCTGCTCGACGAACGCGCCGAACTCGGACATGTGCCAGGCAGCCTCGGGCAGTTCGCCCTGCAGGATGATGTACAACAACTCGGCCGCTTCGAGCGTCTGCTCGTCCGGATATGTCAACAGGTGACTTAACGATCGGAGTGTCTTGGGACCAGCCATTAGAGCCCCCTCCTGGGACCGCCGACGAAGCCGAAGCCGACCTCTTCGCGGTGCTCGTGTGGTTCCTTCATCATTTCGATCGCCTGTTCGCGGTGCATTGGCGGGATGACGAATCGATCCTCAAAGGTGCACAGGGCGGTCAGCTTGTAGATGGCATCCGCCTCTTCACGAGTACAGTTGGCTTCACGCAACATGCGGTCAGCCGTTTCGCGGTCGATGTCGCCGACTGTCTCCGCCCGCCGATGCCATCGAACGGCTTTCTGCTTCGCAAGGGCGTACCGCACCGGGCCTTCATGACCGGCCCCGAACAGGTTGGCCAGAAACTTCATCGGGACGCGTGAGTCGTCGATGTCGTGGAACAGGTTGTCACTGTTGTGTGTAATCGTGTCTTCCGGCTTACTCGCCTGCACGGGTGACATCGGCGGCACGTAGAACAGCATGGGCAGAGTGCGGTACTCGATATGCGGCGGCAGGGCGATCTTCCACTCCATCACAAACCGGTAGACGGGCGAGTCCTGAGCCGCATCGATCACGCCGTCGGAGATGCCGTTCTTTCTCGCCTGAGCAATCACTTCGGGGTCGAAGGGATCAAGGATCATCGACCGCTGTCCCTCGACCAATTCGTCGTCCGGCAGCTTGGCGATCTCTTCCATCTTCTCTGCGTCGTAGAGCAGCACGCCGAGATATCGGATGCGGCCCACGCACGAGTGGAAGCACGCGGGAGCCTGTCCTGTCTCCAGTCGCGGGAAGCAGAGAATGCACTTCTCGCTCTTGCCGGTGAACCAGTTGAAGTACGTCTTCTTGTAGGGGCAGGCAGAGACACACGATCGCCACGCGCGGCACTTCTTCTGGTCGATCAGCACGATGC
>JAGQPX010000207.1 GCA_020426505.1 Planctomycetaceae bacterium
ACATCCGCTTCGAGTCACGCGTGCGTCAGTTCGTGCCGGCTGACAAGCAGTTCTGGATCAGCAACGCGAGTCTGCTTCTCCCCGGAGCGGCCATCGGTGCGAACGGCGGCGGCATGATGCTCATCAACGTCGCCCCCAAAGAATGTCAGGAGGTGCTGCGCCTCGTCATGGAGGGCAAACTGGCAGAGGCCCAGACGATCCAGACACGTCTGCTCGCACCCGATCACGAGATACTCCGCCACGGAGCCGCCGGCATCAAAGCGGCAATGACTCTGCTTGGTTATGAGATGGGTCTCCCGCGACGACCATCGCCGCCATGTTCGAATGCAGATGTCGAACAGATTCGTAAGGCGATGGACACAGCGGGGCTTCTCCCGAAATCGTAAGGCTTTCAGAAGGACAACACAGAGATGCAACAAATCACCATCTTCGGTCTGCTCGTCGTCACAGCGATGACGACCGTCACAACAGCTCAGGACGGTAAAAGCACGGACAAACCGGAACCGAAACCAAATCCGGCCTTCGCACAAGTTATCGACGATCCGACATTGCCTCGTGTGTTGCTGATTGGGGATTCGATCTCGATCGGTTATACGGTTCCGGTGCAGGAGATGCTCAAGGGGAAAGCGAACGTCCATCGTGTGCCGACGAACGCGGGTCCGACCACGAAGGGCCTGATGCACATCGATGAATGGTTGGGCGATAAACCGTGGGATGTGATCCACTTCAACTGGGGGCTGCACGACCTCAAGTACATCGATGACGAAGGAGGGCTCGTCGACGTGGAGCAGGGGCATCAACAGGTGTCGATCGAACAGTACGAGCAGAACCTGTGCAAGCTCATCGCGCGGCTGAAACAGACCGATGCCAAACTCATCTGGAGATCAACGACGCCCGTCCCGGAAGGAGCGACCGGTCGCGTTGTCGGCGATGCCGCAAAGTACAACGCGGTCGCCGCCGCCATCATGCAGGAGCAAGGCATCCCGACAGATGATCAGTACACCTTTGCAATGTCTTGCCTCGACGAGATCCAACGCCCCGCAAACGTGCACTTCACCCCGGAAGGCTCGCGTCGGTTGGCAGAGCAGGTCGTCAAGGCGGTCACGCCATTGCTCAAGGGTGATTCACCGTGACATCGTCGTATGATGACGATTCATCTCGCGATCA
Source organism: Planctomycetaceae bacterium (assembly GCA_020426505.1). GTDB lineage: Bacteria > Planctomycetota > Planctomycetia > Planctomycetales > Planctomycetaceae > JAHBXU01. The sequence goes on from JAGQPX010000207.1 coordinate 1,168, forward strand.
TCCCCAGTTAGACAGACAGCTTTCACTCGGACACCAATAATGACTCGCACCCGATTACTGCCAGTCGTTCTCACATTCGTCCTCAGATGGGCATGCCCATGCGAGGCGACAGCATCTGAACTGTCAGCCTATTTCCATCATGACGGACCACTGGCAGACACGTTGATCAGCGACGCCCCGTTGCCCTTGTACGATCAGGACCCTCAGCACTTGTGGAATCGGCTGTTCGCTGAGTTCTACATCCGTCCCCGCCATCTCCCGGCAACAGACGAGCAGCCTGAGATGGTCAGGTACGAAGGCGGAGACGTGATCGAGTTTCTCGCCTGGGGTTCGACGGATTACTGGTCAAGTCAGCAGGTCGCCAATCGCGTCGAACCTCTTCTCGATGAATTCCTGGATGGCCAGGCAGCGGATCTGATTGAGGTGCCGCTCAAACGTGTCGTGCTGCAACATGACCTGTGGGCAGTCTACGACCATCTCATTGATCAAAACATCCAACGCAGGGGCAATCTCGAAACCCGACAGCGACGCGATCGACTTTGCAGCAAGCTGGCGCGGTGCATTCAATCGTTGGCGGTCACAGATGAGCAACTGGCTCGACTCCCCGATACCTACACACGAGCGATCGAATCGGGCGAGTTTGCAGGAGAGCACAACTTCGATGCCTCGGTGAACTACTTGCCACATCACCTGTTGACCGATCGCGATGAATGGACGGAGATCGACTTTTACTATCCCAACATGCACGAAGACATCATGGATCGGTTCGTTTCGCTGCATGCGCGGTCCTTCTTCGGGCGTTCTCATTACTGCATCTTCTATCGATTTCCCGAAGGGCGAGAGCAAGCGACGGACTATCTTGAGGAACTTGCAGAGACGGGATTGGATTGGAAGTTCTCAGCTCAGTTCGGATTTGCAAAATTGAAAGACGGTGCCCCTGAGATTCCGGTCGGGACGGAGGTACTCCTGATGCAGCTCATGGTCTCGCTCGACGAACAGATGCGACCCGTGCCGACTCATCTTGTCGAGTCTGTTCAGTTCCGCGCGTTCCGCAATCTCAACGGGGGGATAGAGCCGGACACGAATACGGGCGTCGGAATCAACATTCTCGATTATCGTTTGAAGCGTCATCTCCTCTTCGACGGTCTGAAAGCGGGTGGACTCGAGCGTGAACCGGAGGAACATCCGCAATACCGGGTCGCGATCGACGGCAGCAAATGGGGGGCTCCCGACTGGGGATATGACGGCAAAAAGGTCCTGTTTCAACAGTGTGCCGACTGCCACATGTCAGCAAGTCTCACACGGTTGGGTGTCGTCAGCATTCCATCCATCATTCACAGCGGTGGCTTCGACGCAGGGGCGCAGATGGGCATCGCGAGACCACTCGAAGCCGATGACACCGACGTCCGGGGACTTCGGGTTGCCCGATTCAAATCACGACACGAAACCTACCGGCGCCTGCTCGACCATCTGGGAATCTAGTGTCGACGCTTCGCGATCAGGATCGACTTGAACTCGGACATGTCAGCCGTTCCGCAGCAATGCAGACATTCTCACTTCGCCGGTAATTCCCCCACGAACTCCAAAGCCAACGAGAGTACTGCTTCACGAGTCTCGTCGTCTTCGATCGCTGTCTCGTTGAGGTCGACGAGGCCGCCCATTTTGCGACCGGTGAACGACAACGGGTCGACACCGTCCAGTTCGAGTGCGGCTGCTTCCAACGCCTTGCCGACGCGGGCCATGCCTCCGCCTTTGTGCACGCCGCACAACATGTTGCCGTTCAGCAGAAAGCAGAGCCCACCGAACATCTTCTTCTCGGTGATGTCGCCGAACGACGCAACCGAATTCCGCAGTAGCTCTGCGTGTTGTTCGCTGTATGCCATTGCCTCGACCTCCGGATGACCTGAAACCAGTTCTCAACAGTTTCGCAAATGAGCCAGTCGTGATCTGGCAGCTCCGATTCTGTAATTTGCCAAACTAGCCGGGACCGTCAGGGAGCGGAAGTCCGCCGCGCTTCGACCCGCTTCCTGACGGGCGCGGCTGGTGAACGTCATTCATAAATAGAACCCTGATTGACCAGTAATCTGTCAATACGACTCTACGTAGACAGGGAACTCACGTCCTCCGCCTGTGTTGTTGTTCGAGGTTGAGCAGAAACTCCTTCCGCCTTAACCCGCCGCCGTAGCCGCACAGGGTGCCGTTCTTACTGACGACACGATGACAGGGGATGACGATCGAGATACGGTTTAGGCCATTCGTGCGACCGACGGCTCGCGCTGCAGTCGGCGAGCCGATGTCATTGGCGAGCTGCTCGTACGAACGAGTCTCACCGCACGGAATCGTCAGCAGTCCCTGCCACACACGCTGTTGAAACTCAGTACCGGGGTAAAGCAGGGGGACCGTGAACTCCCGTAGCGAGCCGGCGAAGTACGCAGTGAGTTGCTCTTCCAGTTGATCCAGAAGTTTGTGTGAACCGGGAACGAGCGGAAGGCTGAGTTGTTTGCGAAGCGCATCACACTGCGACTGCAACCGCTCCTGCTCGTTGAACTCCAACAGACAGATGCCCTCGTCCGTCGCACCGGCAACCAACGGGCCAAGTGGGCTGCGGAACCACGACAGCCGCACGTAATGACCGTTCCGCGAGCGCCCCGGCGTTTCCCCGAACATCCGCACGAACGCCTCACGAAACCCGCTGTGCGAGTCGTACCCACTCTCAAACACGGCGTCATCCAGTGTGCCCGTCCCGTTCAGTTGCTCCAGCGCCCCCGTCATTCGCTGCGCGCGAGCATACGCGTGAAACGTCATTCCATAACGTCGCTGAAAGTGCCGACGCACGGTCGCTGGGTCGATACCCCGCTCCTTGAGGTCACGATCGGTGATGCGTGACGTCGGATCACGTCTGACATCATCGAGCAGTGAAGTCGCCCATGCTGGCTCGTCGTCCCATTCCAAAGGTCGACACCGTTTGCACGCACGATAGCCTGCTGACATCGCTGCATCAGTGGTCGCAAAGTACTCCACATTCTCTGGCAACGGCTTTCGCGCCGGGCACGTCGGACGACAGAAGATGCCCGTCGTCTTCACCGCCAGAAAGAACACGCCGTTATACGACGCATCTCGACCAAGATATGCCCGCTGCATTTCATCAATCGGTGGGAGAGTATTCATGCCGGCAGTCTACGCGTGTGTGAATGAGTCCTCCACCGATAATCGGGCGCGGATGTCGTGGCTGTAGCTGGATTCGCCAGAATTCAGCCGTAGGAGAACTGACTTTGAATCACCCATCTGAACTCTGGCGAGTTCAGCTACGACATCACTTCCTGACGTCGCAACAGACACGCCGTGCCGCCGAGTTCGTAGTCGCGGCAGATCTGCGGCCGCCATTCGTAGTGACGACACCGCTTCGCTTCCGCATCGTACCACAGACACTGAGCCTGCGGTTCCTCCCCCCGCGCGAGACCAAGAAAGTGCTCGTCAATCTCGGTGATCAACTCCGCCGGCAATCCCACCGGTCGATGTGGATGTGTCCCCTCGGCATGAGGCTGTGACTGATACAACAACACGGGCGACCCAATGCCAACACAGCACAGCCCGCAATCGTCGCAAGAGCCGGGTACGCCATCGATAATGGATAGTGCTGCATCGTTGTTCATGGCAGTCGTGCGTCGATTCGCTGAACCCACACTTGAAATTCATCATCTGACATCTTTTCACCGGCGAGTAGAACAACCATCAGATCTCCACGGTGCCAGGTATGCAACGGACCACGCGCGTCGTCTCGGTTTTTGAGGATTTCTGCATTGGCTTGCGCCGACTCTTCGTCGGCAGCGACGCTTGCGACCATGATCATTCCGGGTTTACCGTTGGTGTTGCGATAGAGGGCAATGACCTCGCGCACAACATTTGATGCCTTCGGTGACCTAGCCCCTGCGATCCAGGAGAACACTCCTGCCATGTCGGGCCGTGAGACCAGTGTCGGGATCGGTTCAGCAGCCTCAATGTTCATCTCCGAGATGTCCATCGATGTCCAGCCGTCCGGCAGCTCATCGGCGGGAATGATGAGTGACAACAGTTCTTCGTTGGTTGTTGGACGTTCGTCGATGGCAGTCTCACCAAGCGCGCCATAGATGTCTCGTGCCTTTTCGTACTCAGCGAGTTCATCCGGTCGAAGTTTGTCGCGGTTGCGTTCGATCTCTTCTTCCATGCGGCGTACGAAGTAATCCGTTTCGATCTTTCGCGGTTGCAGTGGCCTGCCGGGCATCTCGATGTGGACAGGGGAGGAGTGTGCGAACTGGAGTTTGTGACGGCGTCCAATCTGCTTGTTGGCGAAGCACCGCACAGCGACCCATGACGAGCCATCAATCGGGATCTCTTCGTCGATCTTCGCCCGCCAGATCCACGGACTCTCGTACTCCCACTCAAGCCCGTCGAGCACTTTCACTACTAGGCCATTTTTCACGATCTCCACCCGCTGGTTGCCAGTGATCGCCTCGATGGTGCCCTGCACACGCACCGTCGTTGGTTCGTCAACTTCGATCTTGCTGCCCGGTGGTTTGTCGTTCACGGTGACGAAAAGCATCTGTCCCGTCGTGACGAACGAACGGCCGGCGTTGAGATTCGTCATCCAGTTGTCGTATGAGAAACCTTTGGGGCACTCGACGTAGACGCGACCGTATCCGAGGGGCACTGGGTGCACGCCGTTGGCCGTACCGGCCGTCGGGCGCATCTTGAAGCCGCAGTTGAGCAGGGCGTAGTACGACTTGAAACCGAAGTCGATCCAGCCCCATTCGGTGAAGCCGTCCGCATCCGTCTCAATGTTCCAGCCATCCGGGCGCATCTCCTGCGTCCACTGTTTGAAGAAGAACTCCGTCCGCCAGATGTGATTGTTCGCCAACTCAAACAGGTCGACGTCCATAATCGGCACCAGCATCATCGACCACGGCCATGAGTGCTTGTCGAGATCGAGGATGACTCCCTGCCGTCGTGCCTCCGCTGCGATGGGAGCGACCGGCGGGGCAGGGAGGGTGAGCGGCTGTTGATGGTTCAGCACAAAAAACGCTCCCTGCGTGTGCCGCTGTCCATTGAGTGTGAACAATTCGTACTCCGTGTTCATCGGCCAGATGACGCGGTTGGGATCGACCGTGATTAACCCCGGCTCGACCGCGACCGTCTTGTCCCCCTGCGCCGGCGGCGTGTACGCATCCCGCACCCAGTACGACAAGGGCAACGCCACGTTCAGGTCCTCAGCCCGCATCACGTTCGGCAGGTCCTCGACCGTCCGATGCACGTGCGTGTCGCCGGAGTACCAGCCGCGCTCGCTCATGTCGATCCACCGCGACGTTGACAGCTCGTACTCGGTGACCTCACCCTCCTTGACGGTGAGTTGAGCCTTGTTCCCTCGCCACTCCGGCCCATGTTCGTAATACACGACGTAAAACCCCGGCGGCACGGTTGCCCCGAACGGATGAGCCGAGACGGTCGTGTGCTTCTCGAAACTCCCCGGCCCACGCGTGACGTCATACGGAATGGCCGTCCCTGCCGGATCGAGTGACTCCACAAAGTGGTACACAAACGGCGCTCCCGCCGGATGCTCCTCGACCGTAATCCGCCCCGGCACGAGTTCACCCGTCTCGCTGTCCCGCAGCGTGAGCTTCAGGTTGACCTCGTCCGCTCCCACGACCAAGCCGGACAGGGCAGCCGTCACGATGACACAACCTATGATGAGTCGCCGTGTTACGCCCGTCATTTCTGGTCTCCCTTCAATTGTAAAAATGGGATACAGTGCCCGCCCGCCACGATCCGCCCCCATGCCTCTAGCGTACCGGGTCGAGACGACATTTCCCACGAGTCGAAAGGAATCGACGATGAGAATCACACGAACACGCGTCTGTCTGGCCGGATTGGTTTGTGCCGTCGGTCTGGCCTTTGTGCCGTTGAAGGCGGCGGAGGAGGGCAGGGCGAAAGAAGAAACCCTAGCGATCGTCTATCCCGTCGCCGATCTGACGGTCCGGTCGGTTGCTTGCGAGCATGGCGATCACTCCACATTCGACCCGTCGCTCTTGTTGACCGTGATCAAAGCGACGATCGCCCCGGAGAGTTGGCAGGACGGCAGTGGACAAATTGCGATCCACGAGAAGACCTGCTCATTCATCGTGAGGCAAACCAAAGAAAACCACGATCAACTGGCGGAGCTACTCTCAAAGCTGCGTCGTACCCAGGAACGCGAGTTGGAGAAGCCGCTTTCGCGAGTTGACACTTCAAAAGACCGCGACGAATTGCGTGACCATCTGGTTGAGAAGGATGTTCAGGATCGAAAACATTCTATTCAACAGGAATTGCACAAGGTGTTCGTGCCTCCCACTGTCAAGTATTGACGGGTCTCCCGTTCCGATCATCGACGTTTCAATACTCACACCCACGGGGCGTTGCCCGTGGGCTTACATGCTTGACCCGCCACCCGAACGCCGAGACCCGAAACCCGATCCGTGTCCACGACCACTCTCACACGTCCGAACATCATCCATGCCGTTGGCGAAACGGTGCTCGATGGCGTGCGTCTTGTGGGTGATCTGACGTTGTTCGCACTCAAGATGGTGTGGTGGATCAATTGGCCGCGGGGCGGAGTGATCTGGCCCATCATGTATCAGACGGGCGTGCTGAGTATCCCGGTGATTCTGATTACGGGAGGGTTCATCGGCATGGTACTCGCCGTGCAGGCGTATGATCAGTTTGCCATGATGGGGATGGAGAACCAGCTCGGCACGGTCATCAACGTCACGTTGGTGAAGGAACTCGGTCCGGTACTCGCGGCGCTGATGCTCGCGGGGCGGGTCGGCAGTTCGATGGCCGCTGAGTTGGGTACGATGCGGGTCACTGAGCAGATTGACGCGCTGACAGCACTTGGTGCCAACCCGGTGCGGTTCCTCGTGGTGCCTCGTTTCCTCGCGTGCTTCCTGCTGATTCCAATGCTCACGATCGTCGCGGACGGGATCGGCATGCTGAGCGGCTGGATCTTCAGCACCAAAGTGCTCGGCGTGCATTCCTATTACTACTGGCATCACTCGTTCAACTTCATCACCGCCTACGACGTGATGAGCGGCGTGATCAAGAGTGTGTTCTTCGGAGCAGCCATCGCGATCATCGCCTGTCATCGCGGCTTCCACTCCGAGGCCGGCGCGGAAGGCGTCGGCAAGGCAGCAACCGAATCGTTCGTCTACACGTTCATCGCCATCCTGCTGATCGACTTCCTGCTCGGCACGTTCTTCATGAAGTTCTACTACGTCCTCTGGCCCGGAGATGTCTCGATGGTTTAGCTGTAGGGTGCATGAAGCAACGCGGAATGCACCGCTTGCGAGGTGCATTCCACTTCGTTGCATGCACCCTACGAAACTCCCTACTTACTACTCGCTCACTTCTATGTCCCTCATCGACCTCCAACACGCCTCGATGTCCTTCGGTCCTCAGCACGTGCTGCGGGACATCACGCTGGACGTGCGCGAGGGAGAGACGCTGGTGCTCATCGGCGAGAGTGGGTGCGGCAAGTCGGTCACCATGAAACTGATGATGGACCTGCTCCAGCCGACGCAGGGACAAGTATTGTGGGATGGCAAGCCGATTCGATCGCGGTCGGAGAAGCAGATCACACGGGAGCGGCTGAAGTTCGGCTACCTGTTTCAGCAGGCAGCCCTGTTCGACAGTCTGACCGTCTTCGAGAACGTCGCCTTCGGTCTGCGGCAGAACAAACGTCTGTCCGAGCAGAAGGTCGTGGAGACGGTGCACGGTCGACTGCAGGACGTCGGGCTGAGTCCTGATGTTGTCGTGGACAAGAAGCCGGCCGAACTCTCAGGCGGCATGCGGAAGAGGGTCGGCCTCGCAAGAGCCCTCGCCATGTCGCCAGCCATCATGCTCTACGACGAACCGACCACTGGTCTCGACCCGATCATGAGCGATGTTATCAACGAACTCATCCTCAGGACGCGGGACCGAGAGAAGATGACGAGCGTCGTCGTCACGCACGATATGCACACGGTCAGGAAAGTCGCGGACCGCATCGTGATGTTCTACCCGCTGACAAGACTCGAACCGGACGAACCCCAGATCATCTTCGAAGGCACCCCCGAGGAAGCGTTCGCCTGCACCGACCCCCGCGTCCACCAGTTCATCCGCGGCGAAGCCGGCGAACGCCTCACCGAACTCGCCGCTGCGTAACCTTCAACCATAAACCCTCAACCCTCAACCAACCGTGACAGAACGCCAACTCCAATTCCGTGTCGGGCTTTTCGTCCTCGTTGCTCTCGCACTGGCGACGGTGCTGGTGCTGATGTTCGGCGAGCTGCAATCATACTGGCAGCCGACGTATGCGCTCGCGATCCAGTTCGAAGAGGCCGCCGGGGCACAGAAGGGGGTGCCCGTGCGTCAGAACGGGTTGGAGATCGGCAGCGTGCGCGAGGTGCGACTGGACGACGAGACGGGCGGGGTGTTGGTCGTGGTGGACATCAAGGGTGACCGCGAACTGCGACTCGATGCGAAGCCAATGTTGCAGCGGTCGCTGTTCGGTGATGCGAGTATCAACTTTTCGCTGGGCACAAGCACGCAACTGTTGCCGCCCAATTCCAAGATCGTCGGCCTGCCGCCTCGCGATCCGATGCAGATCGTCGAACGATTGGATGCGAAAGTTCACGACACGTTGACGGCGTTCGAGCAGACCAGTCTCGAATGGAAGCAGGTCGCCTCCAACGTCAACATGCTCGTCGAGA
>JAGQPX010000208.1 GCA_020426505.1 Planctomycetaceae bacterium
CCCACGGCTCCCACAGTCCATTGGAAGTCCGCTTCTGGGTATCGCAATGTTCATACAAGGTCTCGAACGAATCAAAGCATTCGTCCGGTCCGCGTGAAAAGAGTTCGTCGTGAGCCTGGGTGAGAGTGGTCATGGTTGAGTCTCCTCAAGGATTCGATGGAACCACGCAGCCGTGGCGAAGACTGAGGATCAGTCCTCGCGCAGGCCTCGTACCCATCGCACCAAAGGAGTCAACCGTTTTGAACCTGTTCAAAACCTTCAGCACCACCGATCTCTGACAGGCAGAGTCCGCAACTCCATCCATCAGAGACGATGATATCGACTACTCGAAATCACCATGAGAATGATCGGAAACCACACGCGCATCTGTGCAAATAACACAGACGGAGAAGGAAGTCATGCGGCGTCGTGGTCAGCGAAGATGCGGTCGATGGCCGACTGCTGCTGTTTAGGGAACAAGTGGCGGTAGCGGTTTCGCATCTCCTCCGTCTGATGCCCCATCCACGTATCAATCATGCCTTGCTCGACACCAACCGCTGCTGCATTGGAGGCGAAGGAATGCCGAACTGCATGAAATCCCTTGAGCTTACCAGCCCACTTAGTGTTTTTAATCGTCGAGCGAAACCAGTTGGTCGCATCGGAAGGTGAGAGTGGGACAGTTGATGCAGTGATTGTATGCTGTCCGCCAGGGTGCTTTTCAAACCACTCTCTCATTCCATCCTGTAGCCGCTTCGACAGGGGAACCCGTCGGTAGGTTGTTGACTGCTGACGACTTCTTTTCTTCTCTCGAATGTGGACCGTACCGAGATCGAACCGGAAGTCCTCTATTCGAGATCGCAGAAGTTCGCTCCGTCTCGCCCCAGTGTGTGCCGCGAAGAGGAACAGAGGATAAACGAATGGTTGGTGAGCTTTGAGGAGAACCTCGTTCAATAGGTCTTCGACCTCCAAAGCACTTAGGAACAGGCTGTCCCATAGTTCCTTCTGCTCGCTATCAGACAGCCCGCCTCGGCCGATGATCTTCTCGATCTCATCAGCTGTCATGAAAGGAGGTTTCGCATCACGTTTCGGATACTTCACTCCCTTCGTCGGACACGGATTCGAAAGTCGGCCCTCAGCCACCGCCCAGTTCCAAACCAATCGAAGTGTCGAAAGTTCCTTCTTGATCGTGTCGACAGTGATCACTTTGCCACGATATGTGTCGCGCGATCGTTTCGCGACGTACTTCTGCACGTCTGCCAGCCCGATCGTCTGCACGATCCGATTCCGGCCGAGATGGCGAGTGAGGTGCTTGATGTGCAGGGCTTCACCGGAAAGCGTCCGTGGTTCCTTGGCACCTTCTGGCAGACTCGCTTGGTACGCGGAAAAGAGCCGGCCCAATCGAATTGTTGCCTCGGCTCGCTCAGGAACCGTGAGCCGTCCATCCGACAAGATGAAATCGGCAGGATCAATCTTGAGAGGAATGACAATCCGCCCTTGTTCAATCAAGCGGATCGTATCGTCCACTCTGGAAGCAGTTGCTTGGGCAACCTTTTTGCATGTCGTTTTCAGTGATCGTTGGTACTGGCAGCCCAGATACCGAAAGCAGACGAGATACCGGCCACTCCGGTTGTCTTTGCGAACGCTTGCCACGGTTGTTCCCCCGAACATTGTTCTCTGATCGTCCGCTTGGTTGCGGGCGGAGAATCGTACGCCTGGGTTCGGACAAAGAACATCGACGCGAGCGCCATGTGGGAGCCATCTTGTTGCGCATGTGTTGCGCCGATGGATTCTGGAATGAAAAAGGACTTGTGCCGATTTGACACAAGTCCTTACGAGCAAGCGGAGAGGGGGAGATTCGAACTCCCGGTAGGTTTGACCCTACGCCGGTTTTCAAGACCGGTG
>JAGQPX010000209.1:0-1254 GCA_020426505.1 Planctomycetaceae bacterium
CATTTGGAGAGAACCTCACTCTCACCGGACTGACGGAATCCGATGTTTGCGTCGGCGATGTCTGGGAGATGGGCACAGCGAAGACTGAGGTCTCACAGCCACGCCAACCCTGCTGGAAACTTTCCCGCTGGTGGAACATCAATGACCTGGCCGTGCGCGTTCAACAGACTGGGAAGACAGGCTGGTATTTGCGGGTGCTCGCCGAGGGAACCGTGGAAGCAGGCACGCCGATCCGCCTCATCGACCGACCTCACCCGGATTGGTCAATTGCGGCTGCGAACACGCTGATGCACGTCAAAAAGGATGACTTGCTCAGCGCGGGCCGTCTCTTACGCATCCCTGCACTCTCGGAGAGTTGGCGGCAGACCCTTTTGCGACGAACTCACAAACAGGCACAGCCTTCATTCGAACAGAGGTTATTCGGTACGGCGACTCCCACCGACACGACAGGATTATGACAAACAAACCATCCATTCGCACGATACGCGCTTATGACGTAGACGACTCGAACGAAGGATATCGAGTTCTCGTTGACCAGCTTTGGCCGCGTGGGATGAAGAAGGAATCGCTGAACCTGGACCAGTGGGCGAAGGATCTCGCTCCCAGCACCGACCTGCGAAAATGGTTTGACCACGACCCGGAGAAATGGGACGAGTTTCAGGGTCGCTACGCCGATGAGCTTGCCGAAAAAAAGGATGCTCGCCAGGCACTGCTTGACGAAGCAGGCCAAGGGCCGATTCTCTTGATCTATGCGGCCAAAGATGAACAACACAACCATGCGATCGTGCTCCAGAGAATTCTGGAACAGGATCGGTCTTGAACGGGGCGACGGCAAGCCTCTCCAGGTTGATCGAAACACGTCTGATCGAAAGTGGGAATCAAGAATTCGATGGCTAAGCGGCGGATGAACAAACTGCTCCGTATCGATTGGGACATCATTGCTGGGATCGCAGCGGCGATGATGGCAATCGTGCTCCATCTGCTGCACATCGTGGAAACGGACGTCCTCCTGACGATCGTGTTGGTGCTTCTTGCACTCCTGCTCTTTCGCGACCTGCGTCGAGAAAGCAGTGATGAACAGGTTGCCCATGCAGTCGAACAAACCAGGACCACCCTGCAGGATCTCCATCAGGCTCTGGAGCCACCGGATGCTGTCCTGATTGGTCCGCGTCGATTGCGTGCGGAAAGTAGTCGCTTTTCAGAAACGGCCCGAGGCGAGATGCTCTGGTTCAACGTCTGTTTTACCATGTTCAA
>JAGQPX010000209.1:1354-2333 GCA_020426505.1 Planctomycetaceae bacterium
ATGCTTCCGAAAATCCAAGCCTGTGACGACTCTCAAAAGGTTCGTGAACCACGATGGTGCCAACTTCCAGAGACCATTTCTTTTATTCTCGCTGAAGTGGAGCCACATGGTGGAACCGAAGCTCTGTTGAGTTTTTGGGGCGAGCCGTTCATGTCGCGAACGACAGGAATTGAGGTCCCTCGATACATCTTCCGAGTTCAGCAACATTCGGAACTTGTTCCGCAGCTTGTGGAGTTGGAGCGTCACACTCGAATCGGCTGACAGCAGAACTTGACTGACTCATAAGTGAATGGGTCGCTCCAGAATGACTCACCCTTACTGAAGAAGGTGCGACAGACTGAACACTGATCCGACAACATTCTTCACACAAGGCCTCACACTCAGGACGGGCGTTCATCAGGCGGTGCTTGCTCGTCGCATTTCTTGCAGTCGAGCGGATGACCCAGCATCCCGTTGCGCCCCTGCTTCGTCGTGACCCACTCGCGAATCATCCATGGTGGGTCATGTCGAACATGCTGATTGTGGCCGCAGGCGAGTTGTACCACCCAATGGCCTTCGTCATCAGTGTGAAAGCCTCTGATGGGCTGCTTCATCCTTCGACTTCGCACAAGGGCACGATGGGACTGGTCGATTCGACGAGTTGCCTGAGGGTGACGGCTGAGAAGGCGGCCTGTGTGGCTGCGTAGGCTTTGTCGAGTTCGCTGTGCAGTGGGCAGAGTGACGTGTGGGACTTGAGTCCCAGCGGGCAGGCTGTGATGCGTTCCAGCGGCGCGACCGCGTTGATAACGTCGAGAATGGTCAACTCGTCTGTCGCTCGGGCCAGCAGATATCCGCCGCCTGGGCCACTTCGCGACGTGACCAGCCCGGCTGCCGCCAAATCCTGCATGACGCGCGTGAGGTAGCGGCGAGGCACCTTCGTCTGCTCGGCCAGCGTGTCGGCGGAAGCCGGTCGTTCGGGGTCCGTCGCCATGCAGGTCAC